>NZ_CP010898.2 GCF_000934605.2 Pandoraea vervacti
AATCGGTCACCCAACTGCTGATCTATGAGTGGGGCTACTACATTGGCATCATCACGCTTGCCATCCAGGGCTACCGCTGGAAGACAGGCCGCATCGACATGATGGCGCTTGGTGGCTGGGGCCTGGGCATCGGACTCGTGTTCTTCGCGCCGAACATCGTGTCCGACCTCAAAAGCCGTGCCGGAGGCTCGGTATGAGCCAGGACGCCCCGCTTCTCGACGAAGGGGAGCCGCTTGTCGCGGCGATGACCCGTCCCACCATGGTCGGCGGCCTCACGCTGGCCAGTCTGGCGATGAGTTTCTACTTCCCGGGCATGGCCGCGTTAATCACGCGCTCGCTCTGGGCGGCGGCATTGATTCCCGTTTTGTTGCTGATCAGCTATCTGGTTTGCCTCAAAGACGTGTACCTGTTCGACATCCTGTCGGCCGCCACCCATTTGAAAGCGTGTCCGAACCAAAGGCTTTGGGGGTGCCGACGCTATGCGCCTCGCTGATGTGCTCAAAGCCAAGTTCGACATGTCGCTGTCGATGCCGGTCCCGCCTGGGGCCAGTGCCGACGCGAGGGAAATGGCGCTGAGCGACATGATTCCGTACACCGTGCACTACGATGACGAGACCGTCATCACCAAGGATGACGGACTGGTGCAGGTCATCAAGTTGGATGGCCTGTACTTCGAGTCGCTGAGCACCGAGCAAATTAAACAGTTCGAGACCCGGCGCAATACCGTGCTGCGCTCGATCGCCAACAGCGACCGGGGCATCTACGTCCATCTGATTCGCCGCAAGGTGAATCAGTATCCGGCAGGCGAGGGCGGAACGTGGTTCGCCCGCAAGTTCAATGCGGCCTGGCGCGAGCGCTATCGCCAGCGCTCGTTCTATGTGAACGAGATTTATATCTCGATCGTTCGCAATCGCTTTCGCCACGGTGCGCCCGGCGTGCTCGATCGCCTGTTTTCGCTGGTCTCAGGCGAGAAGCTCACGCAAGACGATCTGGCCTCGTTCGAGGAACAGGCCAAGGACGTTCATGAGGCGTCTAACTTTGTGGTGCAGACGCTGGCGGCCTATGGCGCGCGCAAGCTGCGCGTTCAGCGCCGGCCACAGTGGGTAAGTGACACCGTAAGTGACACCGTGAGTGCGGCCGAAGCGCGCGTCGCGATCGAGCAGTTCAAACTCGACTGGCACCAGTTCGAGGGCGATCTCGGTCGGCGTGGCAGCTACGGCCGCGCCGAAGTGCTCGACTATCTCGGGGAAGACTACACCGAGATCGGGGCGTTTCTGCACTACCTGATCAATCTCGAAGACGAGCGCGTGCCCGTGACTGAGCTGCCGCTCGATCGCACGCTGGCTGTCTCGTGGGTCGATTTCAGGATGGTCGGCAACATGATGGCCATCGAGAACCTCAGCGGTACGCGCGTCGCAGCGATGTTGAGCATGGCCGAGTGGCCGTCGCGCACGCCTTCGCGCATGCTCGACGAATTTTTGCAGCAGCCGGTCGAGTACATCATCACGCAATCGTTCTTTTTCACCGACCGCATTAGCGCGGAGCACGACATGCGCCAGGAACGCCGGCGCCTGGCGGTCAACGACCGCGAAGGTGTGGCCGAGGAAGACAAGGACGAGATCACCCGGGGGCTACAAGACCTCACGCGCGGCCGCTCGGTCAACGGTCTGCATCATTTGACCATGTTGGTGCATGTCCCGGCCACCGTGAAGCTTGTCGATGCCCTTGATAACCGACGTGAAACGATAGCCGAGCTCGATGCCGCCGTCGGCCTGCTCAAGAAGGCATTCGTGAATCTGGGCGTGAAGCCTGTGCGCGAATGGTTTGCCCTGGAAACGTTCTTCTGGGCGCAACTGCCGGGTCAGGCGCAACACTTCATGGGCCGGCGCGGCAAGATCAAATCGGGCAACTTCGCCGGCTTTGCGTCGCTGCACAACTTTGCGGTGGGCAAGATCGACGGCAGCCTGTGGGGGCCGGCCATCATGCCATTCGAGACCGAGAGCGGCACGGCCTACTACTTCAATTTCCATCGCGAAATGGAGGGGATGGTAGCCGGCCATTTTGCCCTCACGGCCGATACCGGCGCGGGCAAGACCACGCTGCTGGCCGCGCTGGTGACGATGGCCGACAAAGCGTTGCCGCGCGTGTTCTGGTTCGACAACCGAGAAGGCGCCAAGGTGTTCATGTGCATGATGGGCGGGCGGCATACGACGCTTTCCGTACAGGGCACGACCGGTTGGAACCCATTCAGGCTGCCCGATACGCCCGAGAACCGCGCCTATCTGGTCGAGCTGCTCACGCTGATGCGCACCTGCTACGGCGGCAAGCTGGTTCCCGACGACATTGACCGCTTCAAGTCGGCGGTGATCGAGAACTACGAACTGCCCTACGCAGACCGCCGTTTGCGCAACGTAGCCTGGTGCTTTGGCCAGGGGGAGCTCGCCAAAGACATGCGCGTGTGGCACGGCGCCAACGGCGTTGCGGGCGCGAATGCGGGCGTGTTCGATAACGAGACCGACAACATCGATTTGAGTACGTGCCGGCATTACTGTTACGAGATGCGGCAACTGATCAAGGATGGCACGGCCCGCCCGGAGTTGCCCGTGGTACTGAGCTACCCGTTTCATCGCATCGAGCAGTCGATGAACGGCGAGCCGTTCATCATCGTGCTCGAGGAAGGACAGAATCTCGTCAAGCACGCCTATTGGCGAGAAAAGATCGACAGCTACATCATGCAGATTCGCCGCAAGAACGGCATTCTCGGTTTCGTCACCCCCGACGCCAAATTTCTTTACAGCGAAACCGACTCGATCAAGAAGCAGACGGCGACCAAGCTGTATCTGCCCAACGGCAACGCGAGCCGCGCGGACCTGATCGACGAGCTCGAGCTCACGCCCGCGGAGTACGACTTTATTCGGGACACGCCACCGGAAGCCTACAAGTTCCTGATCCGGCGCGGCAACGAGTCGATCCGGGCGGTGTTCGATCTGTCAGACCTGCCGGAGTTTATTCCGGTGCTTTCCTCGAACGATAAGGGTGTCGCGCTCATGCACGAGCTTATGCGTGAGTTCGGCACCGAAGATCCCGAGGTCTGGGGGCCCGTGTTTATGGAACGCGCGCTGGCGCGCAACACGCACAACCTCGCGCACAACCTCACTAGCAAAGGAGCACGCGTATGAAAAACGCTGTCATAGCATTCACCGTTGCGGTTGCTGGGGCATCACTCGGAATCTCCGCGCCCGCCCTCGCGGGCGGCATTCCGACGTTCGACGAGGCGACGTTGCTTCAGTTGCAACAGCAATTCAAGCAGTTGGAGCAGCAATACGAAACGCTCAAGAACCAGTATGCGGCGGTCACGGGCACCTACGGTCGCGGACAAATCGGCCTGAGCGATGCCCTGAATGCGGCGTCGGTGGTGCCGGGATCGTGGCAGGAAGTCGTCGCGCAGCAGCAAAGCGGCGCGTTCGCCGCGAAGCAGGCCGATTACGAGAAGCTGATCCAAACGATGCCGCAGGATGTTTTTGCCAATCCTCAAGCGCAGGACGCCACGTCGTACAAGATGAGCACCGATGCCGTACGTGCTGCGCTCGCCGGTGGCGACACGCTGTATTCGGAAGTCCAGACGCACCTGAACAATCTGGCACGCCTGAGCCAGCAGATCGACGTCACGACGAACATCAAGGACGCACAGGATCTGCAAAACCGCATTTCGAGCGAGAACGGCATGTTGCAAAGCGCGATGGCCAAGCTCAATGCGATGAACATGAACCTGCAAGCGAACATGGTGAACCAGCAGAACCAGGCGACGGCGGAGAATCAGCAGTTTTACCAGTGGAAGAAATAAAGGCTTTCCCGCATTCGGGGGGCCCTCCCCCACCAACAAAGGAAACCATCAGATGAAATACATCATCTTGGTTCTGAATATTGTGACCGCACCGGCATGGGTCCCGCTGTGGATGATGAAAAAGGGCGGACGCATGTTCATGATGCTGGTTCTCGCCGCTCTCCTGTCGGGCTGCGCAAGCACGTCAAACAAGTTTGATAAGTCGCCTTGTGCGTGCGACTTTAAGCCCCTCAATACTGGCAACGAGGGGAGCAACGTCCATGCGTAATTACCTCTGGACATGGATCTTGATGGGCTCGGCCATCGTGCTCATCGGGGGGTACGGCCTGCTCAGAATGATGAGTAGCGAGCCGCCTATGCCAATGCCCCCATCGCCGCTAGCGCCACCAGTTACATCGGCCCCCATCGTGACGGCGATCGGTGGAAACCCGCTCTTAACGGCGGACAAGATAGCCGTGACTCGTTGGTTCCCGGGCCACTGCTTTGCTGAGATATACAACAAGGAACCGTCGTTCGGCGGGCGGCTGATTCCAGGATGCATCGCCGACGTGATCCAACATGTCAGGGCGGATACTGGTATCACGCTTACGGAGAAGGATATTTACGCGCCAGCGGTTCTGAGCCATTTCAAGCAGGTTTATGGGAATGATGACTTATGGCGACAATGACCATTGCAGGACTGGTGGGTGCTGCGGATGGTGTCACGCAATCGTTTCTGACACAAACCTATCCAGCGCTTGCGGGTGCGATCGAGGCACCGCTCTATTGGGGGGTGGTGCTGTATTGGACAGTGTATGGCTACAAAGTCTACGCCGGCCACGAGCCGATGAAATGGAATTCGGTGCTCGCAAAAGCCTTCATGACCACGGCCGTGTTCGCGACGCTAAATTGGGGGGGACTCGGGCAGCGCATCTACGTAGTTTTCGTGTCGTTCATGGAGAGCGCAGCGTCAACGATTATGGCTGAGCAGTCCACGGCCTCGATGCTCGACGCTTTGTATAACAACGTAGGTCACGTGGCGACCTTGCTGCAAAAAGGGAGCGGATATGAGTTCGGCATGATTTTGGAAGGTTTCGGCCTCTTCGTCGTGAACTGCCTCCTGTTTTTGCTCGCGCTCGTGTACATGACCATCGCCAAGTTTGGGCTGGCAATCACGATGGTGCTTTGCCCCTTGTTTATCGGTTTCCTGATGTTTCCGCAAACGCGGCAGTGGTTCATGAACTGGCTAAGCATGATGCTGAATTTCTGCTTCATCTACATCCTGGTCATCGCCATCGTCCGCTTCGGATTTCTCGCGTTTTCCGACGCGATTAAGGAGGCGGGCAACGCGGCAAGCGTGACGGACGCGTCGCGCATTACCACGCAGCAAGTCTCCTATCTCTACATCGTGGAAGGCGCCTTGGTCATGTTCATGCTGCAAGTCAAGGAGTGGGCCGCTACGCTCTCCGGTGGGGCAACCGTGCAGGGCGTGTCGTTGTTGTTGATGGTGGGGCGGATGTTCACAGGGGCGCCCAGATGAATTTCGGAAGTGCGACGTTCAAAGGCGACGCCAATACCCAAAGTTTGCAACTGGGCGGCTCGAACAAGCTCAAGCAGGAGCGAAACCGCGCCTATCTGTTCATCGGCCTGCTGCTCTTCGTCGTCGGCGGCATGGCGAGCGCCATTACGGTGCTCGCCAGCATCCACACCGTCATCCCCGTGGTGTCGGTGATGGACGCCAACGGCCACGTACTCAAACAGCAAGTGGTGGACAGGCAGACGATCACCGCACAGGAGAGCTTCGTTCAGAGTCAGGTGTACGACTTCATCATGGACTGCAACACTTTCGATCCGGCATGGCGACAGCGCTTTGCCGATCTGTGCCGGCTGCACGCCACGCCCGACGTGGCGCGCCAGTACGACGCGGAAACTGCTGCGGAGAACCCGCAAAACCCCTACTACCTGGTGGGACAAGGGGGCCGGCGTTATCCCAAAATCACCGGCATTACGTCGCTGGGCAAAGATGCCTATCAGGTGTCGTTCCAGTCGATTACCGAGAAAGCCGGCACGGAGCCGAAGACCGAGTACTACACCGCGCTGGTGCGCTACACCTTCACGTTCAAACCGCTCGCGCTGGGCGATCGCTGGGAAAACGCGCTGGGTTTCGCCGCGACGGCGTATCGCAAGGATCAGGAACTGAGCCGACAGTAACCGGCGTTAATAATCGACGTCAATGACCGGCACCCGTCATCGAATTGAGCAAGGAAACACCGACCATGAAACCCAACGCTGCGTCCCTCGCGATTGCTCTTCTGGCCGGTGTCTGCGTGCCGCTGGCGCTGACGCCGGCCCCGGCGTGGGCCGCAAAAAAGCCCAAACAGCTGGTGACCGACGATCGGGTGAAACAGGTGGCCTACGATCCGAATCAGGTCTATGAGCTGGTCGGCACGTATGGCTATCAGACCTCGATCGAATTCGCCGACGACGAGACGGTCAAGGTCGTGACCGTGGGCGACTCGATCGCCTGGCAGACGGTGCCGTACCAGAACCGCCTTTTCATCAAGCCAGTCGAGCCGAATGCGGCCACGAACCTGACCGTGATCACGGACAAGCGCACGTATTACTTCAAGCTCACAAGCGCGAAGAACCGCGCTTCGCAGACCTTCCTGGTGCGCTTCATCTATCCGAATACCAACACGGGCCTGGCGGGCAAGGTGGGTGGGGGAGGCCGATCGGACCACGGCTTCGATCCGGCGAAGCTCAACCTCGATTACGGCACGTCGGGCGATAAGTCGGCCATCCGGCTGACTCGCGCCTTCGACGACGGTCAATTTACCTACTTCCTGTTCGATGCGAACGCCGAAATCCCGACCGTGTACACCGTGGGGCCGGACGGTACCGAGTCCCTCGTCAACACGCGGCGCGAAGGCACGTACCTGGTGGTCGAACGCACGGCGAGCCTCTTCACCTTGCGCAACGGCAATGCGTATCTGTGCGTGCAGAACAACGCCCACCCGTATCAGCGCGCGCTCGGTGGCCCAGAGAGCGACACAGTGAGCAGTCCGGCGCGCGATCCAACGCATCCTGGAGGGGGAAACTGACATGAGCGACCCTGCCAGACAACCTGAGGAGGACCGCGAGGCAGCCGTGCGCGAGTGGGAACAGCACCACCATCACTCGCTGGTGGCCGATGGTCGGAAGCGGACGGCGGGCGGCATCGCCATGGTCGCGATCGCGGCGGCCGTGCTCGGTGCTGCCGGGTATATCAAGCACGTCAGTAGCGAACCGGCGAAGCCGGCGGGTAACAGCGAGCTGAGCATTGCCGAGCGTAAGCCGGTGCCGAAACTCAAGGATCAGGAGGTGGCCGGCGTACCGGTGGCGGCATCCGCACCCGCCGCGCTGACCACCACGCCGGCAAGCGCGACGCCAGGCGATGATCCGATGGCGGCTCAGCGCGAACAGATGGAAATGCAACGGCAGGAACAGGCGCGCCGCATGCTCGAAGCGCGTATGAAGTCGGCCATCATCGCGCCGAATAGCAACAACCCAGCGGCGGGTGCGCGCGGCGACGCAGGGCAGGCACATGCCGGTGCGCTCAGTGGTGGCAGTGGGGGCAGTGGGGGTGGCGGCGCGCAAGACCCGAATTCGCGCTTCGCGCGGGCTGTGTCGGGCAATGGTGTGGCCGTCAGTCAGGCGAAGCAGATCGACAATCTGCCCTACAAGATCTTGCAAGGCAAGCTCATTGAGGCCGTACTGGAACCGCGCGCGATCTCCGATTTGCCCGGTATGGTGTGCGCGACCGTCCAGCGCGACGTGTACGGCGCACAGGACCGGCACAAGCTGATTCCCTGGGGGTCGCGCGTGTGCGGCGTGTATAGCGCCGAAGTGCACAAGGGGCAGGACCGGTTGTTCGTAATCTGGAACACGGTGCGCAGGCCCGACGGCGTCGAGGTGGCGCTCGATAGCGCCGGCGCCGACCAGCTCGGCACGGCTGGTATGGGCGGCCTTGTGGACACGCATTTCGCGGAGGTCTTCGGCATGTCCGCGCTGCTGTCGATCATCGGTGCGGGTGCTGCGACCGTCGGAGTGAATCCGGTCGATCAGTACAACTCCGCGGCCGCCTATCGGCAGTCGGTGCAGCAGGCGGCCGCGCAGACCTCGCAGTCGGTGCTCCAGCCGTATATCAACATTGCGCCCACCATCACCGTGCCGGCGGGCTCGCGCGTGCGCATTTACGTGAACAAGGATCTCGATTTCACGCCGGTCTATCAGGCCGACATCGACACCACCCGCGACGCGGCCAGACATGGCGGCGTGACGTTCATCCAGTGAGGGCCCGCCCATGTCGCAGATCGCTTCATTTCGCGCCAAGCTTTCGCTGCTCACCGACTATCTCGATGATCCCGGCATCACCGAAGTCGCCATCAACCGCCCCGGCGAAGTGTGGATCGGCCGGCAGGGCCAACGCTTTATGCAGCACGCCGATGTGCCCGAGCTGAACTACCGGCTGCTCGAGTCGCTGGCCGACGTGACCGCCGCATACACCAATCAGGAAACCGATCGGGAGCGGCCACTGCTGGCGGCCACGATGCCGATCAATCTGGCGGAGGGCGTGGATGACACCGAGCGCGGCGGCTACCGCGTGCAGGTCGTGCGCCCACCGGCTGTCGAGGAAAAGACCATCGCGCTGTGTATTCGCAAGCCCACGCTGCTCGATATTGGCCTGGACCAATACCGTGAGCAGGGTGCGTTTGATCGCGTGAACGAGACTCGTGAGGACGGCGATGATTCGGACGAACGGCTGCGGGAACTGTACCAGGGGCGCGCGTGGGAAGCGTTTTTGCGCGGCGCGGTTCGCGCGCACAAGAACATTGTGATCTCGGCCGGTGCGAACGCCGGCAAGACCACGTTACTTAACGCGCTGCTCAAAGAAATTCCCCAGCAGGAGCGCATCGTGACAATTGAAGACGCGCGCGAAATCCGGCCGCGTCAGCGCAACTGTCTGCACATGCTGTATTCGCGGGGCGGGCAGGGGGTGGCGCGTGTCACGGCCGTAGAGCTCCTCGAAGCGATGCTGCGCCTCACGCCTGACCGGCCCATCATGGGCGAGCTGCGTGGCGCGGAAGCGTATGCCTATCTCGAGCTGCTTAACTCCGGGCACTCCGGCTCGATTACGACGATTCACGCCGACAGCCCGAGCCTGATGTACGAGCGCCTCTCGCAAATGGTGATGCGCTTCGGTGCGGCGATGAGCCGCGACCAGATTATCGCGTATGCGAAGTCGCTGATTCAGGTGGTGGTGCAGTTCAAGCGCGCGGCGGATGGCCGCCGCTACGTCTCGGAGATCCTCTATGAAGGCGGTTGAGGTGAAGACGATAGAGGCGGGGAGGTTCGCTGTGTACGCTGGCTTCGCTGTTTTCGCGGTGTTGGCCATGTTGCCTATGCCACTTATGCTGCCGCTCACCGCGCGTGCGCAGACGCCGGCACAGCCACAGCCACAGCCGCAGTCGATGCCGTTCGAGATCCCGTTCGAGACCTTAGCTGCGCAGTGTGCGCCGGATGTTCACCCGTCCACGCTGCGCGGCGTGGTGAGCACGGAATCCTCGGGCAACCCTTACGCCATCGGCGTGGTAGGCGCGCGCCTCGAGCGCCAGCCTCGCACTCTGGCAGAAGCGGTCGCCACGGCTCGCGAGTTAGAGCGGCAGGGCTTCAATTTCTCGATGGGCCTCGGGCAGGTGAATCGCGGCAACCTCGCCAGGTATGGCGAAACCTACGAAACGGTGTTCGACCCGTGCCGCAACCTCAAGGCGGGCGGCGCCATCCTCAAGGATTGCTATGCGCGGGCCAAGGCGCGGATGCGCGACGAACAGCGCGCCTTGCGCGCCGCATTCAGCTGCTACTACTCAGGCAACTTTGCGCGCGGATTCCGTCCGGACAAAGCGGGGCAGCCCAGCTATGTGCAGAAGGTCGTGGCACACGCCACTGATGCGGTCCCACCGATCCCGGTGGTGCCGGCGATCGAGCCACTCGAACCGACCAAACCACCTGACACCGACGGGGCGATTCCGGTTTTACCGGCGGCCGGGGCGGCTGCGGAATCGGCCAAGTCTGCCGGTGCACCGCCGCAATGGGTCTTCTTCGCGCACGCACCATCGCACGAAGAGCAGGCTACGCCCTCGCCCACGTTTTCACTAAGCGGAGCGCCCGATAGCCCGGCGGTGCAAGTCCGACGGGTGACGCCTGATACAGCGGATATGAATGGGGCTGAGGGCGCGCCACGTGAGGCACACGCGGTGCGGACAAAGCGCCCCACGGCGAACAATGTTCAGAAGGAAGCTCCCTTCGTGCAGTTTGCGAATTGAGCGACGCATGGCCTAAAGACAGCTCACTTGGGGCGCGTCTGAAAATCAGGAGACAACGCGATGAAGAATTGGCTTGTCGCACTGCTCATCGTGGGCGCTGCCGCCTCCGCGCACGCTTCCGACTTTGGCTGCAAGGTGCTGTTGTGCCTGGCCAATCCGGCGTCGAACGGTGGTCCCCAAGGGGTCGCCGAATGTGTGGCGCCGATCGACCAGCTCTACCACGATCTGGACAAGGGCCGACCGTTTCCGACGTGCGACCTCGCGGATGGCAACGACGGTGGCAGCTATGCCCGCCAGGTCTACGACCCTTACGATCCATGTCCTTCGCCGCTGCGGCCGGCCGCACGCGGCACCTACGTCGTGCAGGGCCGGCGCAATGTGGGCAATGGCGGCAACGCTGGCAGCGGCGGAATTGGGTGGGACGGCAGCGGGCAGTACACGCTGAGCGGTCAACCGCAGATTTCCGAGGCGCAAAGTGGCCAGAGTGGCGGCGGGATAGCTCCGCGCGCCTGCGTCAGTAAGCCGGTCGGCACCTATACCGTTGGCAGCCATGACGATAGCGTCACAGTCAATGTGTTCGAGCAGGTACTCTGGCAGCCTGCACAGAATCCGCGCGCCATTGACGTGTTTATCAACAACGTTCGGCAACAGCGTGTGCGCTGGTGACCGGGAGAGCGAGAGAGGAGGAGTGATGCGTCGATTTATCGTTTGCGCCGCCTGGTTGGCCTTCGCCGCCGGGGCAGAGGCTCACGGCCTCACATTGGGCGGCTTGGCCGGAGGGTACAACGCGGCCACCGCCGAGCCAGGGCCCACAGCGCGCGCGCCGACTGCCGAAGCCGCTCGAGTCGCGGAAGTTGCTTTTTCGCCGGAGGCCGGCGGCGAAGCGTTGGTGCTCAAAGCAATTGGTGCCGCGACCACGTCCATCCGCCTGGCTGGCTACCTCTTCACGTCGCCGCCCGTCGTGCGCGCCCTGCTCGATGCGAAGCAGCGCGGCGTTGATGTGGCGGTCGTGGTCGATGACAAGGGCACCTGGTCGACCACTTCGCGGCAGGCGCTCAACCTGTTGGTCAACGCTGGCATTCCGACCCGCACGGTCAGCGTCTACGCGGTCCATCACGACAAGTACATCGTCATTGACGGCCTGCACGTCGAGACGGGCAGCTTCAATTTCACGGTGGGGGCCGCAAAGCGCAATAGCGAAAACGTCCTGGTCCTGTGGAATTACCCCACGCTGGCCGCCCAGTATCTGGCGCACTGGCAAAGCCGCTGGGAGCAAGGCCAACCGTATCAATCCAGCCACTAGCGATCCCACCATCGGGAGCCAGTGATGCAGAAACATGAGGTCGAGAACGCCACGCTGTTCTTTGGCGTCAGTCTGCCGATCGCCGGCTGGTTCGCCGGCGCGTGGGCAGCGCATGTCCCGCTTCGCCCGCTACCCGAAGCGCTCACTGCTGCGCTGCAGATGACGCCGCACCATCCGCTCTTCACCGGCGGGGCCGTGCTTGGCCTCGGGCTCGCCGCCGCGAGCGGTTATTTGGTCCACGAATACGGCGACGACGGGTTCCGCGGCGCCCCATATCGCCGCTGGATGCGCGGCGCCCGTATGGCGAACTGGCATCGCGTCAGGCGCCTGGTCAACTCGGCCAACCGTCGCGAGAACCGGCGTCGGCGCAAGGACGAGGCGACCGCGCCACCCTTGGCCCCGATCATGATCGGGGCAATGCCGATGCCGATCCATCTTGAGAACCGCAATACGCTGATTTGCGCGTCCGTGGGCGCAGGCAAGTCCGTAGCCATGGAGAGCATGATTGCGTCGGTGATCAAGCGGCGCGACAAGATGACAGTGATCGACCCCAACGGCACTTTCTATTCGAAGTTTGGCTTTCCCGGGGACACGATTCTCAACCCGTTCGATCGCCGCACGGCAGGCTGGACGCTGTTTAACGAGATCAAGGGCGTGCACGACTTTGACTGCATGGCCAAAAGCGTGATTCCGCCGCAGGTCGACCCGAACGACGAGCAATGGTGCGCCTACGCGCGCGATGTGCTGGCCGACACCATGCGCAAACTGGTCGAGACGGACAACCCCGATCAGGACAGGCTCGTGAACCTGCTGGTGCGAGAGGATGGCGAGGCGATCCGCGAATTCCTCGCGAACACCGATTCGCAAGGCTACTTTCGCGTGAACGCCGAAAAGGCCATCGCCTCGATCCAGTTCATGATGAACAAGTACGTGCGACCGCTGCGCTTCATGAGCCAGGGCGACTTCTCGCTGCACACGTGGGTGCACGATCCTCGTGCCGGCAATCTGTTCATCACGTGGCGGGAAGACATGCGCACGGCGCAACGGCCGCTGGTGGCCACGTGGATCGACACGATCTGCGCCACGATCCTGAGCTACGCGCCCATGACTGGTGCCCGACTGTGGCTGTTCCTCGACGAACTGGAGTCGCTCGGCAAGCTCGAGTCGTTTGTCCCGGCCGCGACCAAGGGGCGCAAGCACGGACTGCGCATGGTCGGCACGATCCAGGACTGGGCGCAGCTTGATGAAGCTTACGGCACGGACGCGGCCAAGACGCTGCTCGCGTGCTTTCGTAACTATCTCATCTTCGGGGCGTCGAACGCCCTGAACGCCGACAAGGCGAGCGAGATTTTGGGCAAGCAGCACGTCGAGCGCATCCAGGTCACGTCCAACGCCGGCCGGGGCGGGGCCAGCCGCAGTCGTCATGTGCTCGCGAGCCCCCCCGAGCCGGTCGTGCTCGACTCGGAAATCTCGAACCTGCGGGATCTGCACGGCTACGTCATGTTTGCCGAAGACTTTCCGATTGCCCGCATCACGCTGCCCTATGTGAAATATCCGCACCGCGCAGCGGCGATCGAGGTCGGGTAAGGAGCGCGCGCCATGCTCAACGTGACACCGATTCGCGGCAACAACCAGTATGCGGCGGCGCATTATTTCGCAGCCGCCGACGATTACTACGCCAAGGAACATCCCGGCGAGTGGCAGGGGCAGGGCGCGCAGGCCCTCGGACTCACCGGCCCGATCGAGCAGACCCAGTTCGCACGCCTGCTCGACGGCCGGCTGCCCAATGGCGAGCGCATCCAGGCCACGTTCGACACGACCGCACACAAAAAGCGCATGGGGCTCGACCTCACATTTTCGGCACCGAAATCGGTGTCGATGCAGGCGCTTGTCGCCGGCGACTGGGAGGTCACCGCCGCACATGACCGCGCCGTCACGCGCGCCCTTGAGCAGGTCGAGCGCTTAGCCGAGGCCCGCAGGAAGGTCAAGGGCAAGAGTTGCCACGAGCGTACCGGGAATATGGTCATTGGCAAGTTCCGGCACGAGATGAGCCGGGCCAGAGATCCCCAGCTTCACACGCACGCGGTCGTGCTGAACATGACGCGGCGTGCCGACGGCGCGTGGCGGGCGCTCTCGAACGAGGACATCTTCCGTGTGCAACACGAGATCGACGCGCTGTACAAGGCCGAGCTTGCACACAGCCTACAGGAACTGGGCTATGCCATTCGACTAGTCGATGACAAAGGCAAGTTCGAGCTGGCCCATATCAGCCGCGATCAGATCGAGGCGTTTTCGGCACGTAGCTACGTGATCGAGCAAGCGCTTGCCGACGCGGGGAAAACGAGGGCGTCGGCAACCGCACTGGAAAAACAGGTGATCTCGCTGGCGACACGGCCGCGCAAAGACGAATCCGAGCGGCAAATCATCAAACAATATTGGCTGGAGAAAAGCCGCGAACTGGGCATCGACTACGGTGCCCGCTCGCCGCCCGATGGGCGCAGCGCTAGCCCGCGCGGCGCGCTCGATCGCGCGGAGGCAATGAGCTTGCCCGCGGGGCTCACGCCGGCGCAGGCGGTGGTGCAGTACGCGATTAATCTCCTCACCGAACGTGAGGCCGTGGTGCAGGAAAGCGCGCTCACGGCGACGGCCCTGCGTCGCGCAGTCGGGCTGGCAGGCATGGAGGAGGTGCGCGCCGAGATCCGGCGACTCGTCGCACACGGGGCGCTGATCGAGGCGGTGCCGGCGTACCGCATGGCGGCACCCGCGTCAGCGCCCACCGACACCCCGGTGCTCTCGCCAGCCGCCTGGGCGTGCTATTTGCGCGAACGCAAGGGATGGACGCACCAGGCGGCGCGTGAGTATGTCACCCATGCCATTCAGCGCGGCTCTCTCGTGCCGGCCGAGACGCGTTATACGACCCACAAGGCGCTGGCGCGCGAGAAGGCGATACTCGCCATCGAACGCAGCGGTCGCGCCGCGCTCGCGCCGATCATGACGTCCGCGGCGGTCAAAACGGCGCTCGAAGGCTCCCGACTGAACGCTGACCAGCGTTTGGCCGTGGAGGCTATCGTCGCGACGCCTCACCGGTTCGTCGGCATCCAGGGCGACGCCGGTACCGGGAAGACCTATACCGTCAACCAGGCCGTCGCGCTTATCCGGCAGGCGTCGAGTGGCGGGGGCGGGGAGCGCGGTCAGAGCGCTTACCACACGGTCGCGCTCGCGCCGTACGGCAACCAGGTGACGGCGCTCAGGAACGCGGGGCTCGACGCCCATACGCTGGCGAGCTTTCTTCGTGCCAAAGACAGGCCTGTTGACGCGAGGACGATCGTCGTGCTGGATGAGGCGGGTGTCGTCGGCGCGCGACAGATGGAACAACTCATGCGCACGATCGAGCGGGCCGGTGCGCGCATGGTCATGCTCGGCGACACCAAGCAAACCGAGGCCATCGAGGCCGGCAAGCCGTTCGCGCAACTCCAGCAGGGCGGCATGCCCACCACGCGCATCCGCGAGATTACGCGGCAGGAAGACCGCGAGCTCAAAACTGCGGTTGCACACGCCGCCGAGGGCCGCGTCACGCAGTCGCTTGCGCATCTGAACCACGTGGAAGAATTCAGGGAACCGAGCGAGCGGCATCGCGCCATCGTCGCCGACTACATTGCGCTGACCGACGCCGAGCGTCGCGATACGCTGATCGTCGCTGGCACTAATGATGCCCGCCGAGAGATCAACCGAATGGTGCGCGAGTCGCTGGCGCTTACCGGCCGCGGGCGCGAGTTTGAGACGCTGACCCGCGTGGACATGACGCAGGCGCAGCGTCGCTTTGCACCGAGCTATCAGCCGGGCATGGTGATCCAACCCGAGCGCGACTACCAGAGAGCCGGTCTGACGCGTGGCGAAATCTACCGCGTCCGGGAAGCGTTGCCGGGCAATATGCTGGTGCTGCAACGCCCGGACGGCACCACGGCCTTGATCAACCCGCGCCGCGCGACGCAGCTCAGCGTCTACCAGCTGGAGCGCGCCGAGCTCTCAGTCGGCGACACCGTGCGGATGAACCGCAACGATCCGGGGCGCGATCTGACTAATGGTGATCGCCTGCGGGTGGCCGCGGTGAGCGGCGGTGCCGTCACGCTGGAATCGCTCGAGTCGATCGCGCAGCGTGATGGTCGGCCGGTGCGCTCGCTTGCGCTGCCGTGCGCGAGGCCCTTGCATCTCGAGCACGCCTACGCATCGACCGTGCACAGCGCGCAGGGCCTGACCAGTGAGCGCGCACTGATCGCGCTCGATACGAGAAGCCGCACCACGTCGATGAACCTCTATTACGTCGCGATCAGCCGCGCGCGGCACGAGGCCCGTGTCTACACGAACTCGCTCGGCGAGCTGCCGGACGCCATCGCCCGGCGCTTTGACAAGAACACGGCACTGGCGCTCCAGCGCGAACGACAGTTATTGCGTCGCGAGGCCGGCCTGGCGACGAAAGGCGCGCTCGACGGCACGTCGGCGCTATCGCGCGAGCCGCATGAATCGCATGAGCCGCAGCGCAAGGCGCCGGCGAGCGGCAAGCAGCCTTCGGGGTACGGGCGCTTTGACTGAGGATTTGCCAGCGGTCAATGAGCGAAGTCACCGGGCTTCGCTCGCTGTTGCCCCCGAAGGGTGCGTAATGTGTATTGAGGTTTTCGGGCCCGTTAAGGGACCAAAAACCTCCAGGGTTAAGGGCGTTCATACGATATAGGCCGAAGGCCGTCGGCGGTCGACGACAGAAAGCGGACAAAGCGTGAACAAACAGAAGACATACAGAAGACAAAGCGGGGCATCAGGTAGACAGGTTGTGTACAAACAGAGGACGAGCGGGAGACAGTTAGAGGACAACATGACGACGGTGGCAAATTCATGACGAAGACGGACGCGCAACAGGCCATTGAGCAGACTGCACCGACCACGAAAGCGGCGCAATTACGCGAAGTGATGCCGCAGATCGAAAAGAAGCTCGCCGCAGGGGTGCAGCTCGGCACGATTCACCAGGCACTGACAGATGCTGGTTTCGAGCTGACGTTCCAGACGCTCAAGACGTACCTGTATCGATACCGAAAGCATCGGGCAAAGTCCGCGGGGCGGCAGGCAGAGCCTGTCGACTCACGGACGCCGCGGCACCGGCGTTACCCGGGCCCGAGGCGTCTGTCCCGCCCGCAACAGATGGCGGGCCTCCCCCGCCGCGAGAACCGCTCACAGTGCAGGAGATTGATCGTCTGATGAAGCCCAATCCGGCAGAACTGGCGGAACGAATCGCGCGCTATGAGCGTATCGCGTTAGAGAAAGAGAGGAAATGATATGAACGCCTCCCACCCGTGAGCGGTAGGAGCCAGCAGAAAGGAATCGAAGGCGGAGCCTCACGGGCCAACGGCATCAGAGTGCCCAGATGGAAGACCATAGAGGTTTTCCTAGCAAACCGGAGGCTCCGAAATGAAGCATACGACAGTGGGTGTGGACATTGCAAAGAACGTGATGCAGCTCCATTACATCGACGCAGAGACGGGCGAAATCGTGAACAAACCGGTGAGACGGGGCGCGTTTCTCGAACACTTCGCGAATTTGGCTCCGTGCCTGATCGGGATGGAGGCGTGCGGTGGCTCACAGCACTGGGCCCGCAAGCTCACGACGATGGGCCACGAGGTGAAGCTGATGCCGGGGAAATTTGTGAAGGCGTTTGTGATGGGCAACAAAAACGACGCAGCCGACGCGAAAGCCATCTGGCTAGCCGTGCAGCATGCAGGCAAATCGGTTGCGGTAAAGACGGAAACACAACAGGCGGTACTGGGACTGCACCGGATGCGCGAACAGTTGGTGAAGTTCCGCACAATGCAGATCAACGGCTTGCGCGGCCTGCTTGCCGAGTACGGCGAAGTGACGGGCAAAGGCCGGGCTGCGCTCGATAAGGCGATCCCTGGTGTACTGGAGCGACTGGTCGATCGTCTGCCGGCGATTCTGATCGACACGTTGCGCGAGCAATGGAACGGGTTGGCGGAGCTAGATAAACAGATTGCGAGCATCGAGCGACGTCTGCAGACGTGGATGAGAGAGGACAAAGCGAGCAAAGCGATTGCGGCGATACCGGGCGTTGGTCTGCTGACGGCGACGGCGGCTGTTGCGACGATAGGCGATGCGAAGACGTTCAAATCTGGGCGAGAGTTCGCGGCTTGGATTGGATTGGTTCCGAGGCAAACGGGTACGGGTGGCAAGGTGCATCTGCACGGAATCAGTAAGCGAGGCGATATATACCTACGCAAGCTGTTGATCCACGGTGCGCGCAGCGTGCTGTGTCTGGCGAAAGAGCCAGGGCCGTGGGCCGAAGGAATCAAAAAGCGGCGACCGCTAAACGTCGCAATCGTGGCTCAGGCCAACAGGATTGCCCGCACGATCTGGGCGATCCTGGCGCACGACAGGCAGTACGAACGGGGTTACGTGAGCGTGAAGCCGGTTTAACCGATGAGCGCTGGGTAGCACGACGATTAATTTTTACAGGATGACACGTCGAAAGGTTGCGCTGGCAATCGTATGTAATGACAAGACAGGTCGGACCAGGACTCGCTAAACCTGAATTTTCGGATGAGCTTCGAGCTCGCTAAGGAAATGAGGTGCGGGTCCGCGGATTTCATGTAAGCGCTCGATGTGTACCGTAGATCGGGTTGTTGACGCGGCGGTAAATGGCGGTTAGCGAATGGGTTCGATCTTGGCGATGTCAGGCAGTTGCTGCGCCACGTTCCATGGCAGCAACTCGTCGATCCGATTGACCGGGTGATCGGCGATGCGCTCGAGCACGTAGGCGAGGTAGGCTTCGGGGTTGATGCCGTTCAAGCGTGCCGTGCCGATCAGGCTGTACATCGCCGCAGCACGCTCACCGCCCGAGTCGGCGCCGGCAAACAGATAATTGCGGCGGCCAATCGCCACGCCGCGCAGCGCACGCTCGGCAATCAGGTTATCGATCTCCGCCTGCCCGTCCTCGCAGTAATAGGCGAGCGCGGGCCAGCGGTTCAGGGAGTACTGAATCGCGCGGGTGGTGTCGGACTTCGCAGAGAGTGTTGGCAGCACTGATTCGTACCACTGCCGTAACGCTTCGAGCCGAGGTACAGCCTGTGCCTGTCGCACTTGCCGTCGCTCGTCCGGTGGTTTGCCCCGGATTTCGGCTTCTATGCGATATAGCTCGCCGATGCGGTGCAGAGCTTCTTCTGTAATGGCGTTGGGGCGTACCGCATGCAGGTCGTAGATCTTGCGTCGCGCGTGCGCCATGCACGCCGCTTCGCGGATGCTGTCGTTTTCATAAAGTGGCGCGTAACCGGCAAACGCATCGGCTTGCAGCACCCCGTTAAAGCTTGCCAGATGTCGCTGTGGGTGCTCGCCCCGTCGATCAGGCGTGTAAGCAAACCAAACGGCAGGTGCCTCATGGGAGCCGCACGGCCGGTCATCACGCACGTACACCCAGAGCCGTCCAGTCTTGGTGCTACCTCGCCCGGGCTCTAACACCGGCAATGGTGTGTCATCGCCGTGGACCTTGGTGCCGCCCAGCGCGTAGGCACGCACAGCATCCACCAGCGGATTTAACAACCAGCTCACGCGCCCCAGCCAATGCCCCATCTGCCCGGCCTCGAGTTCCACACCGTCACGGGCATAGATCGCCTGCTGGCGGTACAGCGGTTGGTGATCGAGGAATTTGCTGGTAATGATGTGCGCGAGCAGATGGGGGCCAGCCACGCCACGCTCAATCGGGCGACTCGGTGCCGGCTGCTGCACAATCGTGTCGCAGCACGCACAAGCGAGCTTGGGGCGGCGGTGGCGAATCACACGGAAGTGCGCTCGCACGTATTCGAGCTGCTCCGAGACGTCTTCTCCCAGCGGCTTGAGTTTGCCGCCACAGGCCGGGCAATCTTCGGCCTCGGGTAGGTAGACGCGCTCTTCACGCGCAAGGTGTTCTGGCAGCGCCTGGCGCTCGGATCGGACTTTTACTTGGGACTTAATCGGCGTGGCAGCCTCGGTGGCACCTTCGGCGGCTTGCAAGTCCTCCAGACGCAGCTCGAGTTGTTCGATCTGGCGTGCGAGCTTCTCGGATTTTCGTCCAAACTGCATGCGCTTGAGCTTGTCGATGAGCAGCTTCAAATGCGCAATCTCTTGCTCGCGCGATGTGAGGCGCGTTTGCAGCGCGGCGAGCTGTATTTCGCGCTCGTGCAAAACCTGCTGGCTAGCCAACACCAACGCCTTGAGGGCATCGATGTCGTCAGGCAGATTGGCGCGGGAGAAGCTCATGACGTAAGCCTATCGTCCAGTGCGCCCGCTGCCTATCGGATATCTCCCAAAAAATACGTTATCTCGCACTGCGTGGGCGAGCCGCGTCGATGGGCTCGCGCCAATCGAACCCTTCAAGCAAGAGTGAGAGCTGCGCAGTGGTGAGTGCCACGACACCACCATCGGCCCGTGGCCACGCGAAGCGACCTTTCTCCAGCCGCTTGGCCAGCAAGCACAATCCGCCATCGCTCCAGCACAGCGCTTTGAGCAAATCACCACGACGACCACGAAACAGGAAGATGTGCCCCGAGAACGGATCCTTATGCAGCACCGACTCGACCTTGGCAGCTAAACCATTGAAGCCGCAGCGCATATCTGTCACGCCAGCGGCGATCCACACACGCGTGTTCGAGGGCAACCCGATCATGTGCGTAGCTCCGAAATCAACTCGCGCAGTAACTCCAAACTCAGCGGACCATCGAAGCGCATTGTGCCGCCACGCATCACCAACTCGATCTTCCCCTCGTGCCTCGATGAACATCGTGAGGTCGGGACTGCTTGGTCTGCCGTCGGCGTGGCGATGCCAACGAGAGCCTTCGTGATCGTCACGGGAACAAACTCGGTCACCGAAGCCGCGGAACTCTGGCGAGTAACAAGCTCAGGTGTGACATCACCGTAAGCGCCAGCCAGATAATGCCGGCGCCATTTGAATAACAAGTTGGCGTTGATGCCTGCCTTGCGCGCTGTCAAAGCAACCGACGCACCTGGCCTTAACGTTGCCTCGACCGTCGCGCGCTTGAACTCCATTGGGAAATTCGCTCGTCGGTAAGGTACCGCTTCCACAGCCACACTCAAAACCTTGTCCACTTTTGTGCCCACCATTTCATTTGGTGGACGCAAAAGTACCCACATACTCTCCTCGCATCAAGACGGTACTCCTCGAGCCTTTACGATTTCATGGTGGGCCGCAGCGTATCAGGCTGCAACAAGCCCGGATATAAAGCTGCAACCCATCCTGTCGCAGTCAGAGCACGCGAAAAACCGTCGCAAACGGGAGGCGTTCATATAAGCCGAAAATGAAAGTCGCCGTTTTAAATTTCAGCGGGAATCCGGGTAAGACCACGCTGGTCGATCATCTGCTCGCGCCGCGTATGAACGCGCCCAAGTTCGAGATCGAGACCCTCAATGCCGGCTCGGCCGACACTGGCGCGCAGCGCCTCAAGGGCCGCGACTACGGCGGGCTGCAAGAGGGCCTGATGACGCTCGACTCGGCCATCGTCGACGTGGGCGCGTCCAACGTCGAGGAATTCATCAAACAGATGGGCCAATTCGAAGGCTCGCACGACGAGTTTGACTATTTCGTGGTGCCGGCGGTGAGCGAGAAAAAGCAACAAACCGACACCGTGAACACGATTGAGACGCTGGCCGCCCTGGGTGTGCCGGCACAGAAAATCCGCGTGGTGTTCAACAAGGTCGAGCTCGAGGACGCGAGCGACGTGCCCCGCCTGTTCCGGACGATCTTCGGCTGCATGAAGACACCCGCAGTTTCACGCTGCGAGCAGACGCCGTGGTGTTCAAAAACGAGATTTTCGAGCGGCTGCGGGGACTGAACAAGACCGTCGCCGACGTTATCGCGGACGACACGGATTATCGGGCCATGCTGCGCGAAGCAAGCGATGAAGCGACCCGCTCGCGCGCCGTGAGCATGATCTCCGCCCAGCGCCTGGCCAGGTCGGCCCACAAGAACCTCGATAACGTCTACCGGGCGTTGTTCAGGTGATCGGGAGGGGCCATGGCAAATGATGTCTCCACCGCCCGCGAAGCGCTGATAGCCGAGCTGCTGCAGGAGGCGGACGCGCTCGTGCGTCGTTTTGAGCAGGCGGATGAGACGCTGGCCGCCAGGATGGAGCAGGCGACCACGGACGCGGCTGGCAAGGCGTTTCTGACCGCCCGGCTCAATTTCGAGTCCGTGATCGACAAAAACGCTGTGAAGCTGACCGAGGCTGGCCGCCACGCGGCGGCGCAGATCGGCAACCAACTCAATCAGGGTGCCACGCAACTCGTCGCGGTGAACCTTGCGCTTGAGCGCAAGATGGGGCGGTTCGTGCTGCTGCTCGTCGGCTTTGCGCTCGTCGCAGGGGCGGTAGGGGGATTCGTCGGGGCCCGACTGGCCGGCCTCTGAGCTTTCATACAGAGGCATTGGTCGCTAAAAGTTGTGGCCATCGCGCTATCGCCTCGACCAAGAGCATCGCCACAAACAGCGCCTTACATCAACGGCAGTGCGCCATGATTGCGGGCCACGGGGGCCCGCGTGGACGATGTCGCCGACGCTTCGAGCTTTGCCGCGCTACCGGTTTGCGGATGCGACAGGTTCGTCTTGTCCTGTGAGCGCTGGATGCCTCGCCACACAAGCACGCCCAGGCCGCCCCACTGGAGAATGGGGCGGACGACGCGTCCGACCCGCGTATGCGACAAGCCGCTGAGGGCCAGCGAAGCCACCGAATTGAGTGGGTAGCGCTGCAGCAAACCGGCGAGCGTGAGGTCGGCGTTAGCAATGTTTGCGAGGTTGTTCAAGCTCGAAAGCCTGGCGAAACCGCCAGGGAGCAGATAACGAACCCAGCCAAGGTTGCGCAGCCGCTCGCGCGCGACGTGCGTGGCCTGAATCAGTTCGGCGCGCTCGACAGCGATGCGCGTGAGCACGATTTCCTTGCGCATGGCGAGGAGGTCATGACGCGTGAGAAGCGAAGGGCGCAGGTGTCGTGGCGACGAAGTCCGGCGCGAAGGACGCTGTTGCGGTGGCACGATCGGTTCTCCTTCAATCCGCACGCAGCGCGTTGCGGTCCTTTTTGAATTCGGTCAGTGTGGCTCCGAATGGCAACGGGGCCTCACGCAAAATATCGCGGGCACGGGTGGCGCACCAGCCCGCGAGCAGAAAATACACGATAACAATGCCGGTGACGGCCGGCAGGCGATACGTGTCCCAGAAAACCACGATCATCAGCGCGGTGAGTGACATGAGTGCGAGGACACCGAAGAGCATCGCGGCAAGGCCGAGGAAGGCGACGCCCACCAGGCGTTCTTTCTCTTCGGACAGTTCGATGCCGATGAGCTCGAGGCGCGACTGAAAAATCTCGAGCAACGCACCGGCGAGGTGCCGCAGCGAGGGCGGCGGGACGTGCGATCGTTGTCGGACATGGGCTGAGGTGGGCGGTCCGCCCGACCCGTATGGCTGGGCAGGCAGGCTCCGCCGTGGGCAGAGTAGGCGAGGAAATGACTTACGTCGGCGCGGCTTATTTGCGGTTGAGCAACAGGCCGATCACCACACCGATCCCGGTGCCAACGGCCGCGGCCTGCCACGGATGGTCATGCACATAGTCATCGGTCGCACGCGCGGCTTGCCTGCTCTTTTCGACGACCATGACTTGCAAGTCCGAGGCTTTTTCCCTGGCTTGTTCGAGCAGCGCCAGGGCCTTGGCGCTCAGCTCAGCAGCACGCTCGCCACTCGTGTTGGCGGCTTGCTTGAGGAGGTCTTCGGCGTCGGCCAGTACGGATTTGATATCGGTCATGAACTTCTCCTTGTGGGTAGGTACGCGCGACATAGTCGTCAGCTGATGCTGGGGGGAAGCGTGAGGGAAGCCGTGCAGATGTGGAGCTATCGTACCGCGTTCAACGCGTCATTTGAAAGAGACTGGATTTGACCTGACCGACAGTGTCCGATAGTTCTGCGCTCAGGCTCGTTAACCACTTTTCCGTGCAGACTGTTTCTCGCCGTTCAAAACCGGCCCGGGGTCGTCAGGATTGGACAACTCGAGCACCACACCGGACGGCAACACTTCGCACATTGTCCGTCAGGTCAAGTACCGGCTGATACACGTCATTGCCAAAAGACAATGTAAGCACACATGCCGCCATCGTAAGCGCGCACGGCCGGAGCCAACTCCTGCCCTCGCGCCTTGGCCCATTGTCGACCGAACAACCTGACAGTATCTGGCCCGCATGTTGGCGATTGCGCCGACGTGGTTGCCGGCCGTTCCACCGCTGGCGTGTCGCGCTGTTTTTTTCGCGGCCAGTGACACCAAAGACGCTCCGTGTTCCTATCTCTCGTCTCCCTCTTCTCCTTCCACGCGCCCATTCGTCCGAATGCGCCTACAGCACTACCGGATTCCGCTTATGCGGCGCCGTCGCTGCACCTGACAGCGGAAACACTTCGGACATCCTATGCTGGGATCACTGCCACAGCCGTGGCGGGTGCGAATTATGGTGGCAGAGCGTGCAGGGTACTGCGTGTGCCAACTCGCAGAAATGTCCGCAGAAGCGCCTGAATTCAACCCAATGCTAAGGAGGCGTCATGAACTCAGATACGATCAAAGGCAAGTGGAACCAGCTCAAAGGCGAAGCGAAGAAGCAGTGGGGAAATCTGACCGACGACGACCTGCTAAAGGTGGAAGGTAATCGTGACAAGTTCGTCGGGGTGCTCCAGGAGCGTTACGGCGAGGCCAAGTCGAAGGCCGACGTCGAACGCGAAGTCGACACGTGGAACGAGCAGCACAAGCTCTGGTAAGCCGGAGCGAATGGACGCGCCTGCGGGGAGAAAGATGTGCTCTCTCCGCGGCTCTTTTCCGCTAGTTACTATCTACCGGTGCCAGCCCTCGGCGAGGTATGGCGAGAGTGACTCTAATAGTCCCGTCCCCCCAATCCGGCGGTCTATTCTGAAAATGACTAGGGGCGTCAGCATTTTTGCGCCCTTGCGCTCGCTAGGGTAACGGGTTGTCAACAAGGAGGTGCCGTGCGATCCATTCTCTTACTGTTGCTGGGTGTGCCGATCCCCATCGTCATTTTGATCGCGTTGTTTGCCCATTGATGCTTGCCCACAACCGGTGTCAATCTCGACAAGGAACCGTTATGCAGGATGTGCAATTGGTTGCCAAAAATCCTATCCCTCCTGCCCGTGCTGAGTCGACCGGCTCCGCCGTCTCATGGGGTGCCGTCTTTGCGGGGGCAGTCATCGCAGCGGCCGTCTCCGCCATGCTGCTCACTGGCGGCACCGGACTGGGCTTTTTGTCGATGTCTCCATGGAGCAACGCGGCGCCGCCAGTCAAGGCGCTCGCAGTAGGATCGATCGTGTGGTTGCTGGTCAGTCAGATCATCGCGTACGGCGTTGGCGGGTTTATCACCGGCCGGCTGCGAACCAAATGGAGCGATGCGCTCCCCGATGAAGTCTATTTTCGCGATACCGCGCATGGCTTTTTGATGTGGGCCGTGAGCGTGATCATCGGTCTGGTGCTCATCGGTGCGACGACAACTTCTTTGGTTTCGGGTGGCACCCGGGCGGCGGCCTCGCTCACCAGCTCGGCAGCAACTGTCGTCTCTCAAGGCGTACAGGTAGGGAACCGAGGCGGGCTGCTCGACTATTTCACTGATGTGCTACTGCGGCCGACCGATCCCGCCGCCGCACCGGCTCAGCGCGATGCGCGACCGGAGGTGTCGAGGATATTGGCGCGCAGTATGATTAACGGGCAGGTGTCGGACGCCGATCGCGCTTATCTGGTCAAGCTCATCGCCCAGTACGCTGGCGTCGATGAGGCCAGCGCGCAGCAACGGCTCACGCAAATCCAGACACAGTTCAGTCAGGCAGTTGCGCAGGCGGAGCAAAAGGCAAAGGACGCTGCCGACGAGGCGCGAAAAGGCTTGGCGCTTTTCTCGATCTGGGCATTTGTGGCGCTGCTAAGCGGTGCGTTTGTGGCAAGCTTTTCGGCCACCATTGGGGGGCGCATGCGCGAGCGGTGAGAGCGGTGTGTCGCTCGTATTGTTCGGTCGTTTAGTTGATGGCGGGCCCAGTTTTGTCGCGATAACTCGTTATCGCGACAAAACCGTTTTTAACGGCCATTCCTGGCCGGCGGCTATTCAAGCTCCTCCCACGCTTGGCGCAGCGTGTCGGCGAAGCCCGCCGTCACGCGCGAGAAGGGGCGCGCCGATGTGGTCACGCGCGGCAGCGCGCTCCACGCGATGCTTACCCCGGCCTTCTCGGACTTTTCCACCAACACCCGGTCCTCGCTGCAGACCAAGGGATCAAACCCGCCCAGGCGCTCGTACACTGATGCCTCGATGCCGAGGTTCGCGCCATGCACGTGACGGTGGCCGTCGCGATCCTGATATTTTGCGAGAAAAGCGGCGCGCGCATGCGGCGCGTGCACGCCATGCTCGTGCCAGTGCATGCACGCCCACCGTTCCGCAGACCACTTGCGCACCCAGCGAGAGCTGATCGACGAGCCACGCGGGCGAAACGATCGTATCGGCATCAGTAAACGCCAGCCAGCGCGCGCCTGCGCCAATCAAATGGCGCGCGCCACTCGCGCGTGCCTGGCCGACGTTGCGTACATTCACCGACAGCGCCGTCACCGGCCACGCCTTCACGTGCTCGGCGGTCGCATCCGTGCACGCGTCGAGCACGACAACCACCCTGACGGGCTCGCCGGCGAGACCCGCGTGTCGCGCTGCGCGCAACACCGTTGCGAGACAGCGATCAATGTGATCCTCCTCGTTGTGCGCCGGAATGCAAACACCAATCATGAACGCGGCTCCTTCGTCTTGTGCCAGACGTCCAGACGGAACTGGCGGTCTTCATGGGCTACGCATCGCACCAGTCCGTCGAGACGGTGCACGGCCTCATGCAGCGCAAGCGTTGCTTGCTGTCGGTCGTCGAAGTCGGGCGTGTAGTGGCACATCACCCACTGGCCGCCCGCACTGAGCGAATGGAAGCACTGTTGCAGCAGCTGCTCAAAAGGCTCGGGCGGGAGATAGTAAGCAAGCTCCGAGACGATCACCAGATCTACCGATTCGCCCGGGTGCAGTGGCCACGCCTGGGGCACGGTCATCACTTGCAGCGCCACATTGGCAATGCCTTGCGCGTGCAGCCGCTTTCGGCAGCGGCGAATGGCCGTCGGCGACATGTCCACGGCGTGCACCACATGGCAACGCGAGGCCAACGGTGCGGTGATCTGTCCGATGCCGCAGCCCAGCTCAAGCGCGGCCGTGTAGCGCGGCTGCGCGAGCGACGCGAGTACAAGGTCGCGCTTGCGCTGTTCGTACCACGCCGTGTGGACCGACCATGGATCCTTGCTTGCGCGGTAAATCGCGTCGAAGTCCGTCATAGGAGGAACACTTCGAAAGAACGTTGCCATCGCGCAAGCGCGTACGCCGGCAACACAGGAGGCGCGCCAGTGCTCGGATCGGGGCTGAGCTGGCTTCGGAACGCGCCAATGGCGTGCATCTTCGCCGCCCGATCGCTGCATGACAGGTGCACGCGCACGGCACGCTCAAAGGGCAGCTCATTGCCGCTCGGATCGGCCCAGTGCCAACCCCAAATCGGCACCTCGATCCCACGCGCGCCCCTCGCTTGCGCCGCGCGACGGCAGGCGCGCGCAACGGCTTCGTGATCGGGATGTCCGTCGAGCTGCCACGGTGCCATGACGGTGTCGCCGCGCGAGAGCGCCGGGCACAACAGGTCGAAGAGCCGCGATTCATGCCGCACGACATGGCCGTCCGGCACGCCTAGCCGATGGCGCCGGCACTGCAGCGATAAGCGCTGTTGCGCCCATAGGCTTTCACTCACCCGTGCTTCGGCTAAGCGCGCGGGTGTCCAATGTGACGATCCCGGATGACTGGCTTCACCGTCGGTGACGGCCCAGATATGGATCTCCACGCCGGCCCGTGCCAGTTGTCGCAGCGTGCCTCCACACCCCAGAATCTCATCGTCGGGGTGCGGCGCCACGACGTGCAACCGCGCGTTTCGCGCGAGCAGCTCGCGTGCCGTGACCTTCGGCAACGGATGCGCGGTGAACCACCGCTGCCATGTCGCTTCGGCCGTGCCTTCTCCGGCAATCAGGCGTGCGCTTAGAGCGTCCATAGGCCGTCTCCGTCACGCTCGAGGAGGGCACGGCCGTGCGCGGCAAGATCGCGCTCCGCGTGGCTCTGGCGAATGAAAACGGGAAGGTCCGCGAGCAGGCGGGCGAAACGGGCGTTACGGCACATCGGGCTCGGGCCCACTGCGCGCGGCGCATGCCAGAGAATCTTCTCCACCACCGCCTCGACCGCCAGTCTCGCGCGACGCACTGCCTCCCGACACGGCCGCGCCGGGTGCGCATCGATGGCCTCCGCTGTGGCGCGCAGCACGCTCGCCGCTTGTGCCAGCGCGACGTCGATGGCGCCGAGGTGCGCCAGTGCGTGCGGATCCCCGGGGCTGTGGAGCAATGTTTCGCGCACGACTTCGGCAATGCCGGTCGCCGCCCCGTACCAGCACGCCGCGACGCCCGCCGCGCCATGGTGGAAGCCGGCGCGCGAGAGATAGGCGCCCGGCGCACCGACGCGCCGGGCGCGCGCCCCACGAAAGCTCACCGTGAAGCTATGTGTGTCCGCCATGCCTACGGCGTGCCAGTCAGCGGGGCACACGTCAATTTCCGCCTGCGCCAGCTCGACCTCCACGAGACACGGCGTGTCTGCGTCCCACGCACTCACAAGCGCCGAGCGCACATGGCGAGCTCCCGAGCACCACGCTTTGGTGCCGCGCAGGATGACTTCGCGATCGTTGCCGCCGCGCGGCGTGAGCGTGACGCGCGCCTGGGCCGACTCCGAACACCACACGGCGCGCATACCGGCCTCCAGCGGGCCGGGCGGGCCTTCCAGTTCATGCAGAATAGCAAGTGCGTCGATGTGGCTCTCGTAAAGCTTGGCGAGGCAAAGGTCAAAGGTGGCGACCTCAGCGAGCATCTGCCATCGCGCGCGCGTCTCGCCCGTGCCGGGATAGGGCACCGTGTCAAAGCCTTCGTCAATGAGCGTTTGTAATGTTTCGTAGGTGCGGCCAGGCCGGTCGTGCTGTTGCAGGTGCGTGCGCAGCGCCGCAAGAATATGACGCGCGGGCTTGGTCGATGGATTCACGGCAACCCCCTCGTTTAGAAGCTTATGGAGTCGTAAGGTTGAGCGAGAGGTAAATCTCATGCGTCGGAGAGACTTTATGGACCGGGAAAAAGACTGGCTAGAGGGCATCGGCTGACATTCCTGTAGGCGGATGCTGGCAGGGCGGTCGATGGGTATGCGCGCATTGCGCGCCGTCGAGTAGAAGCGCGTTCTGTCACCACAAGGCTATCGGCATGGCAGCACGCGCCCATTCCCGATTCGGCGCGAAACGTCGTCCCCGCGCCAGTGCTCAGGGGAAAGGCGAGGAATTGATCGGCCGGGGGCATCGACGCGCGTTGTACGTTTTCGGCAAGACTCACGGACGCATCGGCGACGAGCAGGCACGGCACATCGTGATCGACGGGGACGCGCTTTTTTTTCGCCAGCAGTTTTAAGGCGCTCAAGCGGCGATCGCCTGCGACGGCTTCGTATTGTTCACTAATGTCGTTAACTCGGGCAGCGGAACCCGCATCAGGTGCTGGGTTGGATCGGCCGCTTCGAGCGGTGCGGCGGCGTCGTGTTGAGTCTGGGGAATCGCGTTCATGGTGATATCTCCTAGCTGTTTCGAGGTTTCGAGGGCAGCACCGAGAGAAGCGGTGCCCCTGCCACCTGAAGAAGACAGCGCAAGAAGACAGCGAATCCGGTTTTCGATCAGGCCTTCAACCGGCGCAGCCCATCGGGCAGCACGCACAAGGCACGATTGAGGCAAATATCGTTGTCGATCCCCTGCATGGTGCGCATGGCCGGAAAACCATTCGACATGACGCTTCACAATGCTTGACTCAAATCACAGTTGCTGAGTTCATCGCCCGCGACGGTCAGGAGTGCGCGGCCCGGGGCCGTCAAGGAACCAAGCGCAGGGTGGGTGCGGCCCGCAGGCGCAGCCGAGGACACGGCCCTGCGCGCCTTGAGGGCGTCGGGCTGTGCGCTACAGTCGCGGACAAGGGGATGAAGTCAGGAAAGACGGCTTAACGGTAAAGGGCTGTGCTGTATGCCGACCGTGTGCAAGCGACGCGCGCAGGCCCGGAGGGAAGCATCCGGGCCGTAGGCGTCAGATCAGCCGAACAGAGTGAGGGACGATAAGGACGTGTCTCGAGCCGAGATGCGACGATCCATTCAGGTCGGCGCACAACCGATGCCGAAAGGGATGTTTGAGCTGCAAGGGCGCTGTCAGAAGCTCGGAGCTGGATGGCGTGTCGTCGAGGCCAGCGTCTCGGGTTTCGATGAATCTCGCCCACTCAGGCGTTATCGGCACCGAGCCGACGTCTCGAACGCTCACTTAGAGGGCGCACATCGGCCTACTTCCCCGTGAGGGAAGCCGTCCTGGCGAAAGGGCGCCGCGTTCAGCGCGCATTGATGGTCCGACCTTCAACCGTGCCGCCGTAGCGACACGTCCGGAACTTCGTCGAGCGCCATTACGGAGCACTCGCGTTGATCGCCGTTCGCGAGAACCGTAACAACCGACCGTGGCGTCCACATCTGTTTCAAGCGACCTCCCCAACGGTACAACACGTCGCTTGCGCAGCGCCTTGGATGACACGCCGAAAAACTTCGAGTCTTCGGCGTAACCCGCTGCCGCGCGACGCGCAACACGCATCCGTGCGATGGTTGGCATGTGAATTGCAGCCGGAAGACATGATGCCGCTCGTCGGGGCGCGTTCGCCGAGGGAAGAGGAGCATTTACAAATGGCTGCCGTTTTCGCTTTCGCCTACCAGGGCTTTCGGGTTTTGTGTACGGCACTTCCGGACCCCGGGGGTGGTTTTCGCGCCACGGCGCGGATATCGTCTCTCATCCCCAGTGTTTCGCACGAAGATCTGGCAATCACGGTGCATGGGGGCGTGTACCGAGAGGCCTCGTCGGCGATTGAGGGGGCCTCTTCTCTGGCCAGAATGTGGGTCGATGGGCACCAGAATTAAAGACCGATGACGCGCCAGGGGTGCCCCTATGTAGTTCGTCAAGCACTGGGGTCCGTTTTGGGTTGATAAAAAGTGCCGTCGCGTAGCATGGCAAAAAGGACGTCGCAGCGCCGGCGAGCCAGCGCGATAAGTGCCTGGTTGTGGCGCTTGCCCTGCTGGATTTTTCGACTGTAGTAAGCCCTTGAGATCGGGTCTCGCAAAGCCGCAAAGGCCGAGAGAAACAGGGCGCGTTTGAGTACCTTATTGCCACGTCGAGAGGGGTGTTCGCCGCGAATCGAGGCGCCAGAGCGCCGGGTCACCGGCGCTAGGCCGGCATAGGCCGCCAGGTGGGCGGCCGAGGCAAAGGCCTTGTGCGCCACCTCGGTCAGGAGTCGCGCTGCGGTCCTGAGCCCGACTCCGGGCATGCTGCTCAGGACCGGCCAAAGAGGGTTGCTTTGCACCAGGCGCTCGACCTCGGCGGCGATCTCGTCGCGTTGCTTGCGTAGGGCGGCCAGTTGCTGGGCCAGACGCGGCATGACCAGCGTGGCGGCATGAGTACCCGGCACGACTACGGTTTGTTCGGTAAGCGCCTGCGCGATGTCGGCGGCCAAGCTCTTGCCAATGCGTGGTGCGAGCTTGATCAGGCGATTCGCCAGCGTTTTTTGGCCCGCGGCCGCCAGTGCTGCGGGTGAGGGGTAGCGCTCAAGCAGATCGAGCACGGCGGGATGATCCAGGCGAGGTCCGAGCACGCGCTCAAGCGCGGGATGAATCTGCGTGAGCAGGCCGCGAATGCGGTTGCTGGTTTGGTTGGCTTGGGCGGCCAGGTCGTCGTCGAAGCCACACAGCATAGTGAGCTCGGCGAGCGGCTCATCGGCCAGACGCAATGAGCGCAGCGTATGCGGCATGGTGCGTGCGGCATCTGCGATGACGGCGGCGTCGCGCGCGTCGGTCTTGGCTTCGCCTGCGTGCAGGTCGGCGATGCGACGCATAGCCAGACCTGGCAAGTAGGCGACTAGCGTACCGGCGTCGCGGGCTACGGCCAGCGGCAGTGCGCCGATGGTAGCCGGCTGATCGACGACGAACAGGAGCTGGCCGTGGGCTTTCAACTCATCGATGAGGGCGCGCAGTTGGGTCTCATCGTTAGGCAGGGCCTTGTTGTAGAGGCGACGGCCGTTGCGATCGAGAGCGACGGCATGGTGGTGGCCTTTGCCGACGTCGACGCCGATGAAGACATCGACGGCGTCATGAAGTGGAAAGTTATGCATTGCAGTTGGCACAAAAAGTGAATTGGCCTGCAAGAACCCTGGTGGCAAGTCTCGGCATCCACGTTACGGACGGCGTCGGAATATCCGTGCCAAACCCCTATCAGCGATCACCAGCCACCCACCAGACCCGGTGACAACACCCCCCGGATCATGGTTACGACTGGGGGCGGGAATCATGCCGGGCCTGGCTGGCCAAAACCTCGATTATCGAGGTGCGAACATAGTAACGGGGGCGTTGCCATATCTGGCTCGCAGCACCGGGCAAGCGCGTGCCGAACGAGTCGACGTGACCGCGACGTTGGCTCGCCGTTGTCCTTTTTCGTGCCTGGCTTCATCAAGCATGCGGGGCTGGGCAGTTTGCCGCCGGCCCGGGCGCTTCCGGTACAGCTAGCCCTGCTGGCGCCGCTTCGCCCACCGTCTTTCGGCTGCCAGGCGAGCCAGGGCGCTGCGCTCTGCTGGCGACATGCCCGCCATTCGCGCTAGGCCCCCCGCACGGGAGATCTGTGCGCGCTGTTGCGGGCGAAGCGCCTTCGCCCGAGCCTTTCCGCCCAAACTCGAGCGTTCCATCATCGATCCTCCGAATGTCTCACTGGCTCACTCATACCGGCGCTCCGTTGTTCTGGCTGGCCGTCGCGCCTCAGTCGAGCCTGAGTTGAGCCTCAGTCGCACGCTATGTCACGCCGACACTGCTTTTGCCTGCCGGCGTAATGGTTCGAGGACACGCCGGGCCGAGTGCGATGGTGATTTACCAAAGCGCTTCCTGATGTTGGTCGATCCAGTCGCGCGCGAGCGACGCCGCCGACTCAAGCGCCACCTGCTCCTTCTGTCGGATCGTATCGCCCGCGTGGCCTATCTGCTGCTCCTGGAATAAACCCGGGGCGGGCCACAGGATTTTCGCGGCCCCGCGAAACCCGCCATGCGTTGTCGGCGTAGCCGTGCACAAAACCCGATAGCCCTTGTAGGGAAAAGTCAGAACCGAAGCCATAGTCGTCACTTTTAGCGGACTTCTTGTCGGCGGCCTGTCCTCTCATGGTGGCGATCCGCACGACGCCGCTATTCACCGATGTAGGAAAAACGGCGCACAGCCTGCGCCGCCCTGAACCGGTTCCTATCATAGAACGGAGTCGCTCCCCGGAGCTACCCCAGAGCCGGCTGGGGTCCGGCTCTCATACCTCATAGGGAAGACGCTCGGGATTCTACTCGCGATTCTCACCTGGCAGGCTGCGGCGGCCGCACCCGTGCGCGTGAAGCGGTACACCGCGGTGTCAGTTGACGCGTCGCCAGGCATCAACAATTGCGCCGAGAGCCGGCGGTACGAATTCATGCCCGTCAAACGACACGGGCCGATCGTCTTTCGGATAGCCCAGTACTGCTGGCGCACGCAACATACCCAGCATCCTGGGACTATGTGTTCCGCTCGCCGCGACCTCTGCGAGGACTTCCGACTCGATCTGATGCAGCAGCGCCCAAGTCAATACTCCGGCCGTGCGGCGACGCGACACGACCGCTGGTACCGTTTCCTTCACGGCCGCAACAGCGGCAAACAGCAGATCCATGCACTCTCCTTCCCGTAGCTAAATAATGCATCGTTGAAATAGGGCTACCGCTCCACGGGTGCCAGCGCCCACCTGTGCCGCAAAGCGGGAATCAGGACCCTCGATCATCCGGATTCACGCTGGGAGGCCGGTCTGCAAAACCACGCCTGACGGTAGACTTCGCTATGCCGCCGGCGGACCTCCACTTCTTCGTCGCCGGCAAGAATCAGCCCGCCGCCGTTGAACCGAACCACACGGAAGTTGTGCAGTGGGGGTAACAGTGCTGCGCCCGAAGCCCGTCCACACGCCGTGAGCGTCACTGCCTGCACGCGTAGGGGCGTACCGGCGCGATAGCCGCCGGCGTAGGACCAGCTGCACAGGTACCCGCGCACGGGCGGGCTGACAAGAAAGTCCGCCTCGGAGAGTTTTTCGCCGGCGCGGCGAAGCCTGAACACGTCGACAAGCATGGCGCAAAATACTGTTTATTTGCACAGTGTGCGCCGGGAGACCGGTAGAGATCAAGGGGTGGAAGTCCCCGACGTTGCAAGAGTTAGCGACTCACAATGTCCCCGAGTCATGCGTGGTAAACCGCGAGGTGGGCTGCGAAGCGTTGACAGGGGTGCTGATAGGCCAACCATTGAGCCACGAAATGGATATGTCATTCCCGAGCGCCGACGCGCTACTGTATTCGGAAGGCAACACCGCCCGGCGCGTTATCGCGAGCGTCTGGCGGGCTCGGCGTGGTCTGAGACCCTGGCATGTCAGTACGATCCCTACGCGGGAACCGGGAGATCTCCCATTTGACCGCCGACAGCAATCAAGTCGAGCGGCCCGCATCGGGAAGGCGAGGAGCCGACGCCGATGATGAACGAATGGGAGAAGTCGGACTCGCCCATAGTAGCGACGAAGCTGGCGAACAACCCTGGGGAACCGGGGGCGGAGTCGGCGGAGCGAAGGGGTGGGGCCAAGGGGAACACGGACTGGTCGCGCACGCGCCGGACTCAGAGCCGGATAAGCGTGTCCCAGAGGCTGGAACGTGTGCGTCAAGCCGCAAGGCAAAGGAAGAAGGAGAAGTTCACGGCGTTGTTCCACCTGATCGACATCGACCTGCTGGAAACGGCGTTCTTCTGGCTGAAACGGAAGGCGGCGGCCGGGGTTGATGGAGTGACGTGGCACGACTATGAGCAAAACCTGGAGCGAAACCTCGAAGACCTGCATAGCCGACTTCACCGACAGGCCTACCGGGCGCTACCCAGCCGCAGGCGGTACATACCGAAGGCGGATGGAAAGCAACGACCGTTGGGCATTGCCGCACTGGAAGACAAGATCGTTCAGCGCGCACTGGTGGCAGTTCTCAATGCGATCTATGAGACGGATTTCCTAGGTTTCTCATACGGCTTCCGCCCGCGCCGCAGCCAGCACGATGCGCTGGATGCACTCGCGACGGGAGTCGCTCGCACGAGCGTGAGTTGGATTCTGGACGCCGACATCAGCAGGTTCTTCGATACGGTCAACCACGACTGGCTGATCCGTTTCGTAGAACACCGCATAGGCGACCAGCGCGTGATCCGGCTGATCCGCAAATGGCTGAAGGCGGGAGCGATGGAAGACGGGGTGATCGAGCCAAGCGACGAGGGGACCCCGCAAGGGTCAGTCATCTCGCCGCTGCTGGCGAACATCTACCTGCACTACGTCTTCGACCTCTGGGCAAATCAGTGGCGCAAGCGCCATGCCGAGGGAAACGTTGTGATCGTCCGATACGCCGATGACATCGTGATTGGCTTCGACAAGCCGCACGATGCGAAGCGGTTCAGGCGGGCCATGCAACAGCGGCTGGAGCAGTTTGGGCTGTCGGTGCACCCGGAGAAAACCCGGCTGATCGAGTTCGGGCGCTTTGCGGCCCGGAACCGGGTGGCGCGCGGGCTGGGCAAACCCGAGACGTTCAACTTCCTTGGATTCACCCACATCAGTGGCCGCGCCAGAGACGGCAGGTTCATGCTCATGCGCAAGACGCGGAGCGACCGACTCCGGGCTGCGCTGAAGGGGATCAAAGAGGAGTTGCGGCACAGATGGCATCAGTCGATTCCCGAGCAAGGGGACTGGTTACGCCGCGTGGTTCAAGGGTACTTCAACTACCACGCGGTGCCGACCAACTTCTCTGCAATGCAGGCCTTCCGTGCACACGTGATCGACCCGTGGAGGCGAGCGCTCCGGCGCCGCAGCCAGAAAGACGACACCACGTGGGCAAAGATGCACCGGCTTGCCAAGCAGTGGATACCCCGAGCTCGCGTCCTTCACCCCTGGCCGGTGGTGCGGTTTGACGCCAAACACCCGAGGCAGGAGCCCGGTGCGCGAATCGCGCACGCCGGGATCTGTGCGGGGGGTGTCCAGTAATGGGCATCCCTACCGCGACATTATAGGCAAGCAACGATGAGGTTCACAACCGGTGCTCCGACGTGGCCGGCCGCGCTGGCGCTTCTCCCACATTCGCAGCAGTGTCGAATGCCCACCGTCAACGTAATCGAGAACCCGTACGCCAGTCCTACCCGCATGCTCTCGGTGAAGTCGGCCGGCGTACTGCTGCAAGATGCCTTTCCATGCGATTGGCATCGCCAGCACCAACGTATCCAGCGCCGGATGGTCAAAACCTTCCCCGACTAGTCTGCCAGTCGTGAGCACGACGCGGGGCGCGTCACTGGCCAGCGCATCAAGGGCAGCCAGTTGCGCCGCACGCGCTTTTCTGCCGAGCCGACCGTGTAGCACGAACAGCGACTTTACGGCACCTTTCAGCATCTGCTGCGAGCTTTCGAGATGATCCGTCCGCTCGGTGAGCACAAGCACATGGCGTCCCTGCATAGAGATTCCGGCAGGCCCTCCTGGAGAAGCGGCGCTTGCGGGATGTGCTCGGTGTATTTTGCCGGTCTAGGGGTTCGCGGGCGAAGCGAGTTTTGGCGACTTGAATTGCAGTCACCTTGCGACCACACCATAGGTATCTGAACCATTCCCGGAGAATCGCCGTGAGCACGTGCGCCGACACCTACGTCCGCGCCCGCATCGTCCTGGGCGGCATCAAGGCCGTGCACATGATTCGCAAGGGCAGATGCTTGCCCCCCAAGGGACGCGGTGCATCCCCTGCTGAGAAATTCTATGCGTTGGCCGCGTAAAAACCAACGCTCCCCTGGCTTCGCTTCGGCGTAACTTCGTTATCGCGACAGAACCGCAAAGACGACGGTGCATCAACTGCTACCGCGAGGGGCCAACGAGTCCCTTGGCGAGTTCGAGCGCCTGCCGCTCGAACAGCTTGCGGTAGACCCCGCCGTCGCGCCGGATCAACTCATGGTGCTTGCCCTGCTCCACAATCCGGCCCCTGTCCAGCACGATCAGCCGGTCGAGCGCGCGCACCGTCGATAGCCGGTGCGCGACGACGATCGTCGTTCGGCCGATCATCAGTCGCGCCATGGCCTGCTGGATCGCCGCCTCGCTTTCGCTATCAAGGCTGGACGTTGCTTCATCAAGAATGAGTACAGGCGCATTGGCGAGGAAGGCGCGCGCGATCGCGACGCGCTGGCGCTCGCCACCCGACAGCTTGAGCCCGCGTTCGCCCACGAGCGTGTCGTAGCCATGGGGCAGCGCGGCGATAAACTCATGCGCGCTGGCCAGCCGCGCGGCGCGCTCGATGTCGGCGCGTCTGGAGTCGGGCCGCGCGTAGGCAATGTTCTCGGCGAGCGTGCGATGAAACAGCAACGGCTCCTGCTGGACAATCGCGATCTGACTGCGCAGCGACGCCTGCGTGGCCTGCGCGATGTCCTGGCCGTCGATCAGGATGCGTCCGCCCGCCACGTCGTATAGCCGCTGGACCAGCTTGATGAACGTCGTCTTACCGGACCCGGAATACCCCACGAGTCCGATCCGTTCGCCAGCGGCGATCTCCAGCGAGAAGTCCTGGTAGAGGCGCTGCGTGCCGCGATAGCCGAAGGTGACGTGCTCAAACCGGATCTCGCCCCGGCAGATACGGATGGGCCGCGCGCACGGCTTGTTCTCGATGCCAAGCGGCTGGCGTTCGAGCGCCACGAGCTCCTCCATGTCATTGATGGCGCGCTGCAGATTGCGGATGTGCATCCCCATGTCGCGCAGATAGCCCTGCATCACCAGGAACGTTGTCAGCGCGAAGGCGATGTCACCGACGTTCGCGTGCCTGGCTCGCCAGAGCCACAACGCCACGCCGAGCATCGTCGCCTGCATCGCGACAAGCATCAGGCTCTGGACGCTGGCACTGAGTATGCTGCGCCCCCAAGCGCGCCGCAGGCGCGCGCGCCACTTCGAGATGACGCGCTCAAGCCGCGCCCCCTCCCGGGTTTCGGCTCCGAAGGCCTTAACGACAGGATTGCAGGTGATCGCGTCGGCGAGCGCACCGCCCAGGCGCGTGTCCCAATGGTTGCCCAGGCGCGCGGCCGGCGCGACGCACTGCAGCGCCATGATGGCCGTCACCACGATATAAACGATCGAGCCCACACCTACGATCACGCCCATCACCGGCCAATGCACGCCGAGCAGCAGCGTCGTGCCCACAAGCATCGCAAAGGATGGCCAGAGCGCCATCAGCAGCGTGTCGTTTAACAGGTCGAGCCCCCACAGGCCGCGCGTGATCTTGCGCACGGTCGAGCCGGCAAAGCTGTTTGTGTGCCAGTCCGTCGAGAAGCGTTGCACGCGATGAAACGCGTTGCCCGCGATGTCGCTCATCATCTTCAGCGTAAGGTGAATGATCTGGGCGAGCATCGTTTGCCGCAGCACGGTGCCGGCAAGGCCCAGGCCAGTCAACGCGCAGAACGCGCGCAGCGCGTCGCGCCAGAGGGCGCCATCGCCCGCAGCGTCGTGGGCCAGCGCGTTGATCAGGCGGCCCGCGAAAAGCGGCGCGAGCACGTCGCCGAGCGCGACGGCAAGCGCACAGGTGAAGACCCCAGCGAGACGCCACGGCTGAGCACGCCAGCGCCGGAAGGTGAAAGCGAGTGCGTCGAGGAACGGCCGCTCGCCAGCGTGGGTCGTTGTCTGGGTCATGTCATGAAGCTCAGGCCGTCCGATGCGCAGACGCATCGGACGGATGGGGTCATAAGTACGCAATCCGTTGCGCGAAGCAGGAGCGGCACGGGACAGAACACAACGGGAATCTCGCGATTACCTCGTACAGGCGCTCCGTCGTCGATACTCCGCCGCCCCATGGGCAGGCGTGTTGGTGCTCACGCGCCGGTATGCGGCGAGCCGACCGAGCCGGCTTCCCTCAGGGCGGGGTCGAGTCCTGTTCATCGGCGGTGCTGCCGCTACGCTTGCGCACGGGCCTTCATTTTTTTGCTGATCGCGCTCCTACACAAGTGCTTGGCGAAATGCACGAAAGGTTTCGAGTCATCCCGTTTCGGCGGCTGGCCGGACTGACGGCCCCACTTGTCGCGCCCGCACGTCAGCGGGGCCTACGGCTCCTGAGGCACGCCAGGCGTGAGATGACCGCTTGAAATCCGCGAAGCAGGGGGAGGGGCCACTTTGGGGCAAGCACACATCGGACGCGAGAACGAAGACGCAATCGTGAGGCATTCTGCTTTGCTGGATCTCTCTGCTGACGCGACGCGCATTCTGACGACAATGCAGGCCGCGGTCAGTCTTATCAAAGAAGGCGTTTATCGGACAGAAACATGACGGACAGGGAGGAAATTTTTGTTACCAAGCCGGGACGTTTGGGCACCTACTGACGTTACGCGGAGACCGACGGGCATTAGCCTGTCGAGCCCGCGCGCCGGGCTCGACCAACGGGTACGCTCCAGTTCAGTGTCGGCTTCGGACCATGCTGTCTCTTGCCTGTTCCGCGCGCGCCGCGCCGATTGCGGACTCGGCGTGCTTTCTTTCTTCGGGCGGGGGCAGCACGGCCGGATAACCGAGCGTTTCGATCCAAAGCTCCCGGGCCCAACCCATCGTGTGGTACAGATGATGAGCCTCCTGGGTCTGCACAGCAGACACGGCCTCTTGCAGCACCTTGCCGAGTTCGCCACCCGTTTTCTGCGCCACGGTCGCGAGCAGTTCCCAGTTTTGGTGGTCCTTGGTTTCCGCCAGCACGACACATTCGGCAGCGGTAATTTGCGCAAGCGCTTCGTCGCCGGCCTGACATGCCATTTCTATCGCCTTGACGAGCGACGCGCCGTGATGTGCGACAACCTCACGCCCGGGCGTGCGGGTATCGGGATCGAGCCCGAATGCGGAGAACACCTCGCGTAACACCTCCTGATGGTTTTTCGTCTGCTCCAGGTATTCGTTCCATTCTTTCTCGAGATCTGTATTTTTTACACACGCTAGCGCTGCCGTGTAGACCTGCTCCCCGCCGAGTTCGGTCTCGTAGGCCTGAAACAACAACTCTTGAAGGCCGGGGTCATTGGATTGCATTTTGCGGGTCGTCATACCTATCTCCTGCCAGTGGTGGGGGACTGCCTCCGATAAGAGCGTATGCAATTACTGTGCCGCCACTGCTCGCCCGCCATTTGCTGAATCGGGTAAACCGGGGAGAAGACAGAATGAACACGACCCGAGAGGCGCCCACGGAGAGCAACCGTCCAACGCCAGCGAGCGCCCTGCCGCGCTATTCTTTTTGTCGCCGTGACGCTGACGCTCCGGATACGGTTGAAATACGGGCCTGTGCGCGCGGACGCGCTGAACGGGGCGCTGCCGCTGGCCAGCGGCATGAGCGCCCATGCCCCAGACGGGGGTTGTCTTCTATGCCGTCTTTGAGACGTGTACCGCACTGTGGGGGGTCCTTTGCCTCACCTCGATAAATCCGATCAAAGCACGCTACCGGAGCGCGGTTATTAATGGAGCGACGGCAGCGCGCGGTAGGGTGAATGGGGAGGTTTCTTACGTCGCGTGAGGAGACTGGCGGAAAAAGGACGATCTGGCGCGCTGTCGCTATCGAGGGGATGTATCGCGAGCGCACTGATGGCGCTTTGGGTCGCAGAATCGCTAGACGCAGTGGCTGCCCAGGGTCGAGACCATTAATGCCGGCTCGGCCGACACCGGTGCGCTGCGCCTGAAGGGCCGCGACTACGGCGGGCTGCAGGAGGACCTGATGACGCTCGACTCGGCCATCGTCGACGTGGGCGCGTCCAACGTCGAGGAATTCATCAAACAGATGGGCCAGTTCCAAGGGTCGCACGACGAGTTTGACTATTTCGTGGTGCCGGCGGTGAGCGAGAAAAAGCAGCAGACCGACACCGTGAACACGATTGAGACACTGGCTGGCCTCCGTGTGCCGGCACAGAAAATCCGCGTGGTGTTCAACAAGGTTGAGCTCGAAGACGCGAGCGACGTGCCGCGTCTATTACGGACGATCTTCGGGCTGCATGAAGACACCCGCAGTTTCACGCTGCGCGCAGACGCGGTGGTGTTCAAAAACGAGATTTTCGAGCGGCTGCGGGGGCTGAACAAGACCGTCGCCGACGTTATCGCGGACGGCACGGATTATCGGGCCATGCTGCGCGAAGCGAGCGATGAAGCGACCCGCTCGCGCGCAGTGAGCATGATCAGCGCCCAGCGGCTCGCCAGATCCGCGCACAGGAACCTCGATAACGTCTACCGGGCGTTGTTCAGGTGATCGGGAGGGGCCATGGCCACTGATGTCGCCACCGCGCGCGAAGCGCTGATGGCCGAGCTGCTGCAGGAGGCGGACGCGCTCGTGCGTCGTTTTGAGCAGGCGGATGAGACGCTGGCCGCCAGGATGGAGCAGGCGACCACGGACGCGGCTGGCAAGGCGTTTCTGGCCGCCCGGCTCAACTTTGAGTCCGTTATCGATAAAAACGCTGCGAAGCTGACCGAGGCGGGCCGCCATGCCGCAGCACAGATCGGCAATCAGATTAATCATAATGCCGCGCAGGCCGTCGCCGTGAACCTCGCGCTTGAGCGCAAGGCGCGGCGGTTCGTGCTGCTGCTCGTCGGCTTCGCGCTCGTGGCCGGGGTGGCGGATGGATTCGTCGGGGCCAGGCTGGCGGGCCCCTGAGGCACGGGCGGTGAACGATGGCGCTGAAAGACGGGCGGTCATCGTGCTATCGCCCCGACCACAAGCATCGCCACAAACAGCGCCTTACATCAACGGCAGCGCGTCATGATTGCAGGCCACGGGGGCCTGGGCGGACGATGTCACCGCCGCTTCGGGCGTTGCCACGCTACCGGTTTCCGGATCCGCCAGTTTCGTCGTGTCCTGTGAGCGCTGGATGCCTCGCCACACAAGCACGCCCAGGCCGCCCCACTGGAGAATGCGGCGGACGACGCGTCCGACCCGCGTATGCGACAAGCCGCTGAGGGCCAGCGAAGCCACCGAATTGAGTGGGTAGCGCTGCAGCAAACCGGCGAGCGTGAGGTCGGCGTTAGCAATGTTTGCGAGGTTGTTCAAGCTCGAAAGCCTGGCGAAACCGCCAGGGAGCAGATAACGAACCCAGCCAAGGTTGCGCAGCCGCTCGCGCGCGACGTGCGTGGCCTGAATCAGTTCGGCGCGCTCGACAGCGATGCGCGTGAGCACGATTTCCTTGCGCATGGCGAGGAGGTCATGACGCGTGAGAAGCGAAGGGCGCAGGTGTCGTGGCGACGAAGTCCGGCGCGAAGGACGCTGTTGCGGTGGCACGATCGGTTCTCCTTCAATCCGCACGCAGCGCGTTGCGGTCCTTTTTGAATTCGGTCAGTGTGGCTCCGAATGGCAACGGGGCCTCACGCAAAATATCGCGGGCACGGGTGGCGCACCAGCCCGCGAGCAGAAAATACACGATAACAATGCCGGTGACGGCCGGCAGGCGATACGTGTCCCAGAAAACCACGATCATCAGCGCGGTGAGTGACATGAGTGCGAGGACACCGAAGAGCATCGCGGCAAGGCCGAGGAAGGCGACGCCCACCAGGCGTTCTTTCTCTTCGGACAGTTCGATGCCGATGAGCTCGAGGCGCGACTGAAAAATCTCGAGCAACGCACCGGCGAGGTGCCGCAGCGAGGGCGGCGGGACGTGCGATCGTTGTCGGACATGGGCTGAGGTGGGCGGTCCGCCCGACCCGTATGGCTGGGCAGGCAGGCTCCGCCGTGGGCAGAGTAGGCGAGGAAATGACTTACGTCGGCGCGGCTTATTTGCGGTTGAGCAACAGGCCGATCACCACACCGATCCCGGTGCCAACGGCCGCGGCCTGCCACGGATGGTCATGCACATAGTCATCGGTCGCACGCGCGGCTTGCCTGCTCTTTTCGACGACCACGACTTGCAAGTCCGAGGCTTTTTCCCTGGCTTGTTCGAGCAGCGCCAGGGCCTTGGCGCTCAGTGGAGCGGCCCCACGTATCTGAGGACACGAGGACTCTCTTAAAATAAGGGATAGTCTTGTGCCTATCAGTAAGCCTAGTCATTACGTGGAAAGCATCGAAATTCTGACCGAGCCGGAGCGCCGTCGTCGGCGCACGGCGCAGGAAAAAATCGCCATCGTGCAGGAAACATTGGAGCCGGGAGCGTCGGTGTCGGCCGTTGCACGTCGGCACGGCGTCAATGCCAACCAGGTGTTCGGCTGGCGCAAGCAATACCAGGAAGGCAGTCTGGCGGCGGTGAAGGCGGGTGAAACCGTTGTACCGGCATCTGAGCTAGCCGCCGCCATCAAGGAAATCAAGGAGTTGCAACGGCTACTCGGGAAGAAGACGTTGGAGGTCGAAATCCTGAAAGAAGCCGTGGAATGGGGCCGGTCAAAAAACCTGATTGCGCGCTCGCCCTTGCTGCCGGGGGACGACCGATGAAGACGGTCTGCGAAGTTCTCGGCGTGGCGCGCTCTGCCGTGGCGGTCAAGCGAGCTCGCTCGTCCGACTGGCGCGATGGTCGCCGTGCCCGCGTGACCAACGATGCCGGGCTGGTCGAGGAGATTCAGGCCCATGTGGCGCACCTTCCTACCTATGGCTACCGGCGTGTCTGGGCGCTGCTGCGCCGCAGTCGGGAGCAGAGCGGTGCGCCGTGCATCAACGTCAAGCGCGTGTATCGGGTCATGCGGGAGCATCAGTTGCTGCTGCGCCGCCCCGGCGTGCGGCAAGACAAGCGGCGGCATGACGGTCGCGTTGCCGTGGAGCGCAGCAACACCCGCTGGTGCTCCGATGGCTTCGAGTTCCGGTGCGACGATGGTACGCCGCTGCGCGTGACGTTTGCGTTGGACTGCTGCGACCGCGAGGCGATTAGCTGGGCCGCAACGACCGGCGGGCATAGCGGTGATGTGGTGCGAGACGTGATGCTGGCCGCCGTCGAACAGCGCTTCGGCACCACGCAGGCCGCGCACCCCATCGAATGGCTGACGGACAACGGCTCGGCCTACATCGACTACCGCACGCGCAGCTTCGCTCGCGAACTGGGTCTTGAGCCGCTGACCACGCCGGTCCGTTCGCCGCAGAGCAATGGCATGGCCGAATCGTTCGTGAAGACCATGAAGCACGATTACGTCGCCTATATGGACAAGCCTGACGCACCAACAGCGCTCTCGCGTCTGGCAATCGCGTTTGAACACTACAATGAGCGCCACCCGCACAAAGCCTTGAAATACCGCTCGCCTCGCGAGTTCAGGCGTAATGCGGTGTCATCAACCTAACAGTGTCCGCCTGTCCTGAGTTACAGGGGCAACTCCACTCAGCTCAGCAGCACGCTCGCCACTCGTGTTGGCGGCTTGCTTGAGGAGGTCTTCGGCGTCGGCCAGTACGGATTTGATATCGGTCATGAACTTGCCCGCCACCGCCGCCAAACCTCTGACTTGCCTTTTGGCGGCAACCCTGGCCGTCCCATTTGTGCCATTCGTTACCCCTCCCTCATTCCATATTAATAGGAAGGTGTTGCAATGACCCATCGAACCTACCTGCCTTCTTTTTAAAATTCCTGGATACGATATCAATGCGACATCATCACGGGAATCCTCATACGCTCAAGCATGGTGCGCGTCACACCGCCGAGCACCCACTCCTGCATGCGCGAGTGACCATAGGCGCCCATGACGATGAGTTGAGCGTTATGGTCGGCCGCCCGGCTCAAGAGCCGCTCACCAATGTCCACATCGTTGCCGCCCAGCTCGGGGGTGACTTCCACAGGAACGCCGTGGCGCGCAGCGAAAATCGCAATGTCGGCCCCCGGGATCGGGCCTAGGCTGATTGAACCGTCGGCGCGACGCACATTCGTGATGCGAACCACTTTCGCGGCGCGTAATAAGGGCAAAGCATCCACCATCGCACGCGCGGCCTCGCGCCCGCCGTCCCACGCGAGCAGGATGTTCTCGAACGTTGTCGGTGGCGCGCCAGCGTATGGAAGAATGAGCACCGGGCGTCCGCTGTTAAGGACCACGGAGTCCACGAACGCCAGCGACGGACTCGTTTCAGGATCGTTCCGGTCTTCCTGGCCCACGATCACCAGGTCTGTGTAGCGCGCGCGCGTGCGCATCTCGCGACAGCTATCGTCCGACTGTGGCGCGAGCCACTCGGCCACAAGCGCCTGACGGTCACAAACGTCGCTAAATGTTCGTTCAGCGTAAGCTAAACGCCGGACGTCACTTTCAGGCCGGAGTGGGTCCCCCGCGAACCGGCGCGAAGTAGGCGCGGCCGCCGTGCAATTTTCTGGACGAAATGGTAAGTAAAGGCCCGTCAGATGCGCGGGTAAGCGTGCCGCCATCGCTGCGGCGAACGCCACCCGCGCCCGACACTGGTCACTGTTGTCCACGTGAACAAGAAGCGTTCGATAGCTCATCGCGAGTCTCCGATGCGGGCCGTCGCTATTGACTCTAGAGGACGCTCAGCGTTTGCCTCTTGATGACGGTCAATATCTGAGCGAAACGTCACGTCATATAGTGGGAATGTGTCCAGTGTCGGGCGCGGGCGATGTGCTTTTACCGGGAGCATGCACATGCGAACCTCAGCGCTCCAAGTCCACAAGCAGAGGAACGGGGGGCAAATCCGTCGGAATCAACATGCTCATGTCGAGATTGATCGCGCGCGCTGCATCGGGCCCATCGCTGCGGCGGGTCGACCGCCTCACAATAGTGGTGCTCTTTCTCCTCTGCGTCGCGCTTGCACTATGGGGCTGGGTGGCCGTCAGGACCACGCTGGAGAGCAACGTCGCCGCGCGGTTCGCCTCCCGCACTGCGGCAGCGACGGACAAGCTCGCCATCGCATTGTCTGCGTACCGGGAAGTCGTGCACCATGGCGCCATGGCGACGACGGCGCAGACTGACGAGAATGCCTGGTCCGAGTACGTTAGACAAATGCACCTCGCGCAGCGCCTGCCCGGCTTGGCGACATTCGGGGCGTGCGCGCGCGACGGCGATCGGATCGCGCGCCGCGTCGCCTACTCGGTGCGCGACGAAGTCGCGCTGGGTCCGGAGAACACGCTCGTCGTGGCCCATGCCGCGAGCGCGACCGGTGCAGCCTACCCACTTCAGGCGGGCACACCGGGGCATAAATTTCTGGTGTTGGTCTCGGATGCCGGCCCGGCGTCAGGATGCGCGTATGCCATCGTCGACATCGACACGTTGGTTCACGTCGCGATCGGACCGTTGGTGCACGATCTGACATTGCTCGTCGCCATGCCGGACGCGTCGGGTCACCTCTGCCCGGTGTTCGACAGTATGTCGCCACGGGCACCCGGCGAGCCCAGACCGGCCGTCGTCTATCGAGCGCAAACTATCGTGCGGTACGGAACCCGCCCCGCCTTGTTTTTGACTTACTCCGCGTCCGGCGAATTTGCGCGCTTGCGAGGCACCGGCGTGGCAATGCTGGTCCTCATGCTCGGCGTCGCGATGAGCGGGTTGACGGCGCTCGCGTGGGCGCTGGCGCTGCGCGAGCGGCGCGGGGCGCGCTCGCTAAGCGCACGTGTGGCCGAGGATAAGCGGTGCTGTGAGAGCCGTCTATACAGCGTAATTCAATCGGTACGCGAGGCCATCATCACGATCGATGAGAACCACCGCATTCAGATATTTAATCCGACGGCCGAAAACATCTTCCAGTGCAGCGCCATGGACGCTATCGGCACGCCGCTCGATCGATTCATCCCGGCGCGCTTTCGCGAGGTGCACCGCGCTCACATCGAACGCTTCGGACTGACGGGCGTGACAGAGCGCCGGATGGGCTCGGGCGGGCAACTGGCCGGCCTGCGTGCCGACGGGGCGGAGTTTCCGATGGAGGCGTCGATTTCGCAGACGGTCGACGCTTCGGGCAAATTTTATACGGTCATATTGCGCGACGTCACGGAACATCGCCGCATTGCCACGGCACTGCAAACGTCGCGTAACGAACTCGAGAAGCTCAGCGGGCGTCTGCAGGAGGTCCGCGAAGCGGAGAAGCGGCGCATTGCGCGGGAACTCCACGACGATCTCGGACAGCGGCTCACTGCACTGAAAATGGACGCGTCGCTGCTGAGACGGTCGGTGGATGGCCACTCGCCTGCCGGTGAGGGAGTGGCCCAGATCGAGCGCGCGATCGACGGCATAGTCGTGGCGGTGCGCCAGATGGCCGCCGATCTCCGCCCTCCGATGCTCGACGATCTCGGCCTCGGCCCGGCCATCGAATGGTACATCCAGGACTTCTCGCGTCGTTATGGCGTCGCCGTCGACCTTACCGGCGCACCCACTCTGCCGCCCGTTCCGCCGGCGGTGGCCACGGGCCTGTTCCGGATTGTCCAGGAGGCGCTCAATAACGTTGCAAAGCACGCCCGCGCAACCTCCGTCACGATCGACCTTTGCTGTGACACAGCGTATCGGCTCAGTATTTCGGATAATGGGCGCGGCCTACCCGAGCGGCCTCCCAAACCCAATTCGCTGGGGCTCATCAGTATGCGCGAACGCGCCCGCCTGCTGGGCGGAACGCTGGAAGTCCACAGTCCCGCCGAAGGAGGGACGGTGGTGACGGCCGTGATTCCGCGGCGACTGCCCCCGCCTGCGCCGCCTGTCCTTTAAGGGCTCACGTCTGCTGGACGTTGAGAACTGCGGCGCCCGCCACTGCGCCACTACGCAGGTCGTCCAGCGCCTCGTTGGCGTCCTCCAGCGCGTAACGTTGGGTGGCCACGCGCAAAGGGACCCGTTCGGCGAGGGCGAGGAACGCCAGTCCGTCGTCACGCGTGAGATTCGCCACCGAGCGAAGTTGTCGTTCGCCCCACATTAATCGATAGGGGAACGACGGAAGATCGCTCATGTGGATGCCCGCGCATACAACGCAACCGCCTCGCTCGAGCGCGGCAAGCGCCTGCGGCACGAGTGCCCCCACCGGGGCGAACAGAATGGCCGCATCGAGCGAGCGCGGCGGCAACGCGTCGCTGGGGCCCGCCCAGCAGGCACCGTGCGCGAGCGCGAAAGCTATGCCCCGCTCATCCCCCGGTCGGACAAAGGCGTACACGTCGCGCGCCTGAGCCGTGGCGATCTGGGCAATCAGATGGGCGGCCGCACCGAAGCCGTAGATGCCGATGCGCCGCGCCGCGCCCACCATTTGCAAGGAGCGAAAGCCGATCAGTCCCGCGCACAGCAGCGGCGCCGCAGTGGCGTCATCGTATCGCTCGGGCAGCCGGAACGTGAAGCGTGCCTGCGCGAGGGCGTACTCGGCATAGCCACCATTGAGAGTGTAGCCGGTAAACTCCGCGCGCCCACACAGATTCTCGCGCCCGGTGAGACAAAAATGGCAACCGCCGCATGTCGATCCGAGCCAAGGCACACCGACCCGCTCTCCAACAGCGAGGTGTTCCACCCGCGCGCCCAGCGCCGCGACCGTCCCCACGATCTCGTGGCCCGGAATGACGCCATCGGGAACGTTGGGCAGATCGCCGTCGACCACGTGCAAGTCAGTACGACACACGCCGCACACCCGTACCCGGACCAAGACCTGTGTCGGACCGGGCGCCGGTACCGGCAGTGCCGCTAGCCTGAGCCGGCGCGCGCCCTTGCACAATTGCATCGCTCGCATGGTCCCGTCTTGCCGCACATGCATCGCCATGCCCAGTTAGATCGAGGCCATCGCCATATTCCGCAGGCGTTGCGCGTCGAGGATCGTAATTTCGCGTTGGCGCACCCGCAAGGCATTCTGGGCTTGCATGCGCGAGAGCATGCGACTGACTGTCTCGAGCTTCAAACCGAGGAAGCTTCCAATCTCGCCGCGCGTCAGATGGAGGAAGAATGATTGCGGCGAGAAGCCGCGCGCGGCAAGACGCGTGGACACATCCAGCAGAAAGCTCGCGAGCCGCGCCTCGCCGCGCGTGCTGCCAAGGCGAAGCACCTGTTTTTGCTCGCGCACGATTCCGCCAGCGATGAGTCGATGCAGCTGATGGCGCAATATCGGCACTTGCCCGCAAACGGTTTCGAGCTCGGCATACTGAACGGCGCACACTTGGCTGTCTTCGAGCGCGACCGCTTCAGAAACATGGCGCCCGTCGGCAATGCCACTCAGGCCGAGGAGCTCGCCGGGGAGCAGATAGTCGGCGACTTGCTCCCGGCCATCGGGGTGCATAATGACGGTCTTAAACGTTCCGGCATGCACCGCGTACAAGTGCTCCAATGGGTCGCCTGGCCGAAATAGTACCTCACTGCGCCGTAACGTGCGGCGAACGCGCACGAGAGCGGCCAGTCGACGCGCCACCTCTTCTGGAAGTTTCTGCGGCAGGCACAGGTCGCGCAGCAGGCAGGGACTACAGCGCCCAATATGCGCGACGCTCGATGCTACTGTATCGTCGAAGGCAAGATGAATGTGGCAAGATCCGCGCCGCAGGGCTGGCGCGCTCTCAAGCGTTGGTGGCGGGATGCACATAGCGGACTCCGAGGCATCTGCGAGGGAAACGTCCCTTTTAGTATCCGAAGGGCGCAGCGGAAATGAAATCAGCCCGACGCGCGAATCTACGTCAGCCGAAGTGATCGCCTGTAGGCGCAAGCCTACAATCAGTCGGCCCAAAGGCTATCGTGCAGGAGGTCATACCGAAGCGCATAGGGCACGAGCTCAGCCTGACTGGTGAGTTGCAACTTTTGCAGTACGCGAGCTTTGTAGGTACTGACGGTTTTCGCACTGACACACAGCACCTCGGCGATCTGTCCGAGATTCAGCCCGCGCGCAAGCATCAGGAAGACATCAAACTCGCGGTCCGAGAGGCGGCGATAACCGGGACCATCGGCCACGGCACTCGCCAGATCCTGCGCAATTTTCTCAGCCATAGAAGGACTGAGGTAGACGCCGCCCGAGTCCACCTTGCGCACCGCCAGCACGAGCTCGGCGGGAGCGCTTTCCTTGGTCAGATAGCCCGAAGCCCCCGCTTTCAAGGCCCGCACAGCATATTGCTCTTCGCCATGCATGGTTAGCACAAGAATAGCCACCTTGGGGAAAGACGCTTTGATATGGCTGATGAGGTCGATGCCGCTTCGCCCGGGCATGGACAGATCGAGCAACAGCACGTCGCACAGCGAACGCTCCAGTAAAGTCACCGCCTGCGCCCCGTTGGCCGCCTCGCCAACCAGTTCCAGGTCGTCAATACCGGCCAGAATCCGCTGCAACCCGGCCCGTATCAGCGTGTGATCGTCTGCGACAATAATTCGCGTCATGCCCGGCTCCCGGCGCTGTTCGCTTACCTTAGGGATATGCACGCGCCATCGGCCCAGGCGCACACAACTTTATGGCCTATTTTAGGCGACATTCCGATCAACCGACGTCCTTCGCGACATCCGGGCCGGGGTCTTCAGTCGAGGGAAGCTCGTCCTACCGGTTCGGCTTGCCCCGCATGGGCTCGCTCGGCGCCGGAATGAGAATGACCGGCCGTTGCGCCTGCCTCACGCAGGTCTCGGCCACGCTGCCCAGCGCCGACCGACGACCCCCCCGACGGCCATGCGTGCCCACCACGATCGCATCGGCGGCAAATTCCGCCGCAGCGAGGTTGATCTGCTGTGCCACGTCGCCCGACACGGGTGGCAGTTCACGGATCTCGACATCGCCGTTCACGCCCTCTGCCCCTAACCGCTGGCTGGCGATGCCGCGAATATGTTCACCCTGTGCGCGTAATGCCTCGATATAGGGTAACGGATCTATGTCGGCCACGTAGGCTAACGGCACGTCGACGACGAACAGCACGCGCAGACGCGCGGCGCGCGCCTTCGCGACGGCCAGCGCGTAATCGAGCGCGCGATCCGATGTGGGGCTACCGTCGATGGCAACCAATAGGCGTTTGAACATAACGTCATCACCTCGCGACGAGTGTCCCCGCTGCGGCCATCGCGGCGATCAGCTTCCCCGGCTCCTCGGGGATCAGCATGACAGGTCGACGCGACTTGCGCAGTACCTCTTCGGCGACACTGCCCAGCAGAAGTCGGCGCGCCCCCCGGCGGCCGTGAGTGCCCAGCACCAGAAGGTCGGCGCGCCAACGCTGCGCTTCGCGGAGGACCGCGCCGGCCACGGTGCCTCCCCAAGCGCGCAGTTCGATTGAGCGAGTGTCCGCCTGGATGCCCGCGTCCTGAAGCGCCGTGTACGCGTCACTCAGGAGCTTTTGGCCTTCACAGATCCATCTTTCCCGGGCCGCCTGCCAGTCGGCCCAGGGTGCCTGCGTCGCTGAGTACGATCCGAGTGGTTCGTCGATGACGTGCACGACCCGCATCACATCGTCGGCCAAGGCGAAGCGAATGGCTGCCTGCAACGCATGCTGCGCTGTATCACTCGGGTCCATGGCGACAAGAATGCGTTGAGGCATTTGACCGTCCCCGGCATTCGCCGCAGATTCCATGAAAATGCGTTCCATTCGCGCCTGTCGGTTGCGCGAATGACGCCGTGACGTCGCGGTGGGCGCATCCGGCGTCACACCCTACTGTAGGCAGCCTGAAGCGCACCGGGCACCGCAAGGGTGTGCTGGGTTGATGCACGTCAATGCGCACGCGTTTTGCGCGGCCCCCGAGGCCGGCGCCGCCTATGCTACGAGTCACCAACGCTGAAACGCGTCGATGTGTCCCCGAAGTTTTCCGTGGCGATAGCGTTTGTGGGGCCGCCAGCACCGTAACCGGATCCCAACCGCGGGGGTTACATTGGGAGAGCGAATGCCCATCGCCCGCGCGGCATCTCAAGCTGTCAAGGCGCTGCGTCGCCAGAACCGGGCGCCTTGCCTGCTGAAGTGCTCCGGCAGAGGGCGATTGTGCTTACGTACGCGCATATTGAGGACAGCGACCACCGCTGGCGCGCACCCGTGATGGCCGTGCCGGTCCTGTGTATTGCACCGTGGTGACAGTCGATACGCTCTTGGCACACATAGTTATGGGAGGAGACGTTGGCATGGCTGCCGGAGTTCAAAGCCTTGGGGCGCACGAGTTGCTCAATCGCGGCGAATCCTTTGCGGTCGACGGCCCGCGCCGCCGTAGGCCCAATGGCGCGCGCAGCCTCGCTTAATCAAACACGCCGCACTGCGCGGCGCTCATGCGGGAACCCGGCCATGGAGATTGATTTCCCTCATTTCACGCCCGTCTACAATGCCGACGACATCTCGATCGAATTTCTCGCCCAGGTCGACGGCAAGCACATGCTCTGCGCCATTTCGGCCGAAGCGCTCGAAGATCATTTCGGCGCAACGTCGTGTAACGTCGACGAGCTGACGAAGGCATTCGAGGCAAATCGCAGCGTGATCGAGCAAATGGCGGCACAGTATCTTCGCCTGTGCCACGGCACGCCGGTGCTGCTACGTAGCGGTCATTTCAGGTGGGCCACGCCGCGCCCGACCTAGCGGCACCCTTGAGATGGGGGGAAACTCATCGTCAGGCGCCGCCGCGGTGTGGGGCGCTTAAGTTACCGACGGCCGGTTTGCTCCTGGCTAAAAGGGGGCGACAGCATGGAGGCCGCCTACCGCCAGTCATTGTCCGGGAGAATGAAATGAACGCGTCCCACCCCGTGACCGAGTGAGCAAAGGAAGGTGGATCCTCACGGGCCAACGGCATCGATGTGCCCAAAGTGGAAAATACGAAGTTTTCCAAAGCAACCGGAGGATCCGAGTGAATTGTACGGCAGGGGTGTAGACATCGCGAAAAGTGTGTTCCAAGTGCATTACGTCGATCAGGAAACTGGAGAGATCGTGAACAAGCCGATCAAGCGGGCAAAGTTCCTTGAGCATTTTGCGAACCGAGCGCCGTGCCTGATCGGGATGGAAGCGTGCGGTGGTGCGCACCACTGGGCCCGGCAACTCACGAAGCTGGGCCACGAGGTGAAGCTGATGCCGGGGGAGTTCGTAAAGGCTTTCAACATCAGGAACAAGAGCGATGCGGCTGATGCGAAGGCGATCTGGCTGGCCGTGCAGCAGCCGGGCAAGCCGGTCGCAGTAAAGACCGAAATGCAGCAAGCCATGCTGGGGCTGCACCGGATGAGACAGCAACTGATCAAATTTCGCACGATGCAGATTAATGCTCTGCGAGGGCTGCTAACGGAATACGGTGAAGTGATGGGCAAGAGTCGGGCGAAGCTCGAGAAGGAAATACCCGCTGTGCTCGAACGGATTGCGGAGCGTTTGCCTGCCGTGCTGATGGATACGTTTCGCGCGCAGTGGAACGGACTGGAGAAGCTTGATGAGCAGATCGCTGAGATCGAGCGTCGGATGCGCGAGTGGAAGAAAGAGGATAAGGCGGTCAAGGCCATCAGCGAGATTCCCGGTGTTGGATTACTGACGGCAACAGCAGCTGTCGCGATGATGGGAGATGCGAAAGCGTTCAGTTCGGGACGAGAGTTTGCCGCGTGGGTTGGGATCGTGCCGAAGCAGACGGGTTCGGGCGGCAAGGTGAACTTGCATGGCATATCAAAGCGCGGCGACACATATCTGCGCACCCTGCTGATTCACGGTGCACGATCTGTGCTGACGCATGCGAAAGAGCCCGGTGAGTGGGTCGAACAAATCCAGAAGCGGCGGCCAAAAAATGTCGTAATCGTCGCGTTAGCCAACAAGATGGCGCGAACGATCTGGGCAGTTCTTGCCCATGACCGACAGTACCAGAAGGGATATGTGAGCGTGAAACCTGGAGTTGACCCTGTAAAACCGGACACACCATCACACTAAGGTTGCTGAATCCATCGAGCGCCGGAACTCGCGAGGCGAGCGGTATTTCAGCGCGCTATGGGGGTGTTTCTCGTTGTAATGCTCAAATGCAATGGCCAGATTGTGAGCAGCGGTTGCAGCATCCGGCTTCGGCATGAAGGCGACGTAGTCGCGCTTCATCGTTTTCACGAAGCTCTCGGCCATGCCGTTACTTTGCGGACTGCACACGGGCGTGGTCAATGGCTTTAGTCCGATGTTCATCGCAAACCGGCGCGTATCGTCAGCCGTATAGCCCGAACCATTGTCGCTCAGCCACTCGATTTCGGACGGCGTATGCACCTCGTTGCCGAACCGATTTTCCACTGCGGCCAGCATCACGTCGCGCACAATGTCGCCGCTGTGGCCTGCTGTCGTCGCCGCCCAGCTCATCGCTTCTCGGTCGCAGCAATCCAGCGCAAACGTCACACGCAGCGGCTCGCCGTTGTCGCAGCGGAACTCGAAGCCGTCCGAGCACCATCGCTGATTGCTGCGCGCGACGGCCACTTTGCCATCATGTCGACGGTGGGCTCGCGGCGCAATCGGTCGGCGCTGCGTCAGCAGCCCATGCGTTCGCATGACGCGATAAATGCGCTTGGCATTGAACGGCGCCAGTCCAACTGCAACGCGCTCGTTGCGCAACATGCCCCAAACCCGCCGGTAGCCATAGCTGGGCAAATCGCCGACGACACGGCGGATTTCCTCGACTACAGTTTCGTCGTCGGTCGGCCTTGATTGCCGGCCATCGCGCCACGTCGCCGGACGCGACAGTCGTGCCGATACGTTCGAGCGCGACACGCCGAGAACTTCACAGACCAGTTTCACTGGCCGTCCTCCGGCAGCAAGGGCGAGTGCGCTATCCATTTTTTTGCTCGGCTGTATTCAACTGCTTCCCGGAGAATCTCGTTCTCCATTGTTTTTTTGCCGAGCATCCGTTGCAGCTCGCGAATCTGCTTGAGCGCATCAGCCAACTCCGATGCCGGAACCACTTCTTCGCCAGCCTTGACCGCTGACAGGCTACCGTCCTGGTACAGCTTGCGCCAGTGGAATAGCTGGTTCGGGTTCACGCCGTAATGGCGCGCGACCATTGAAACCGATTTTCCCGGTTCGAAACTCTCGCGAACCATCGACAGTTTCTGCTCCGCCGTCCAGCGACGCCGGCGCTCTGGGCCCGTCAATACTTCCATCACTTCCTGCTTGGTGTTAGTCAAAAACACAGTCTTATGCCTACCCGTTATTGTAAGTGGGTCGCTGTGTCCGGTGTTTCATGGGGCCGCTCCAAAACCCGTCTAGACGGGCAGCGCTTGCGTAGAGGATTAACGTTTAAACACAGGGTGAACGTCGAAAGGTTGCGCAGCGATCGAGTGTGATGACAAGCCAGGTAGGACCGGGACTCGCTAAACCTGAATGATGCCTCGAGCTTTGAGCTCGCCGGGAGAATGAGGTGCGAGTCAGCGAATTTCATAGGGGCCCGCAGCGACTGTACCGACTGCATCGAGGCCGGATATAGAGCTGCAGCCCATCCTGTCTATCAAAACACGCGAAAACTGTTGCAAACGGGACGCGTTCATATAGGTATCATGCTCACCGCTTCGAAATATTCGCCGGCCATGCGTGCGTTGCATTGGTTCGTGTTCTTGATGGTATTGATCGCCGTCGTATGCATCGAGCATCCTGCACATTTTTCCGAAGGGCAGCGCGGCGCGCGCGGACTTGTTCGCACTCCATCAGACGGCGGGGTTATGTCTATTGGCGCTGATGGTGCTTCGGCCGTTCGCCCGCCTATGCTCTGCCGTACCTCCTGCCGTCTCCGGCCCTGGAGCGTTGGGTCGCGCGGCGCAGATGACCCATACCGCGCTATATTTACTGATGATGGGCATGCCGGTACTGGGAGTGCTAGCCGTGGCGTGGGCCGGGAAAACCATTGGGCCCGTCGGCCTTGACTGGCGCATTCCCCTTCGTCCGGATATGCTGCTGGCCCACCTCGCCAAGCACTGGCACAAAACCGGGGCGACGCTCGTGTACGTTTTTGTCGGACTGCATGCCGCCGCCGCCCTTTGGCACGAGTTCGTGCTCAAAGATCGACTGCTGAGCCGAATGCGATAACACAGTCGACGCGTCGATGCGAGACAGGCTCCTCCCACCGACCCCGCCGTTGCCGCCGTCGCGCCGTGAGCGCGTTGCAACCCCCCCATGCGCTGGCTCAACCATTCCCGCCCGACGCTGCTGCTTGCCTTATCGGTGCTGACACTGGCCGCCGGCGCGCTCGCACGCCACACGGGCGCGGTGGATCTCGTCCGATACCTGTGGGGGCTCGGCGTCGTCGCCAACGGGCTCGCGTCGGCGGTGACAATGATCCGCTCGCTCAGGCGACGGCAGCTCGGCGTGGACGTCCTCGCCCTGCTGTCGATGAGCGTTGCGCTGCTGTCAGGCGAAGTTCTCGTGGCCGCCATCATCGCGCTGATGCTGGCCAGCGGAGGCGCGCTGGAGCACTTCGCCCAGTCGCGGGCGCACAGGCAAATGACGGCGCTGTTGGCGCGCGCGCCCACGCACGCCACGCGGTTCGAGGACGGCCAATGGCGCCAGGTGGACCTTGATGCCATTCGCGCGGGAGACCGTCTTTTGGTTCGCCCCGGAGACGCCGTGCCCGTCGACGGCACGCTCGTAATGCCAGCCGAGCTCGACGAATCCACATTGACTGGCGAGTCGGCGACGCGACACCGGGCGGTGCCCGACGCGGTGCAAAGCGGTGTATTGAATGCCGGGGCGTCTTTCGAGATGGTGGCACGCGCCAGCGCCGCGAACAGTACCTTCTCAGGCATTGTCCGGATGGTAGGCACCGCGCTGACCGAGCGTAGCGCCCCGGCGCGCATGGCAGACCGCTACGCTGTCGCGTTCGTCGGCTTCACCCTCCTGTTGGCCGGGGCAAGCTGGTGGATGAGCGGTGACGCGCGGCGCGGCCTCTCGGTGCTCGTGGTCGCCACCCCCTGCCCGTTGCTGCTCGCCGTGCCGGTGGCGATCGCCTCCGGCATGTCACGTTGCGCCATGCGCGGCATTCTGATCAAAGAGGGGGGTGCCCTGGAGCGCTTGGCGCAGGCCGACACACTATTGATCGACAAGACCGGCACGCTCACGAGCGGGTGCGCACGACTTGCCGACATGGAATGCGACCCGCGATTTCGCCCCGAGACCGTCCTGGGCCTCGCGGGCTCGCTCGCGCAGGCATCAAGCCACACCAGCGCACGGGCCATTGCCCGGGCGGCCCGCGACCAGGGGATTGCGCTGCAGTCGCCCGACGCCGTCACTGAAACCGCTGGCGCGGGCATTGACGGTCGCATCGGTCAACATGTGCTGTCGATTGGCAGCGCATGTCACGTTCTCGGTTCCGCTGGCGTCCCCGCCTGGAGTAAGGAATTCGCCAAGCGCATCGGATATGACGGCGCATCGCCGGTGTTTGTCGGGGTGGACGGGGCATTGGCCGCGGTGTTGCACCTCGTGGATTCCCCGAGGCCCGAGACACCCCGCGCCCTGCGACTGTTACGCGAAGCCGGCCTCAGGCGGCAAGCCATGTTGACCGGCGATAGTCGAGACGCGGCCGAAGCCATGGGAGCGCTGCTGGGGATTACCGAAGTGCACGCGAGGCTCTCGCCCGCCGAGAAGCTCGCCGCCGTGCGCCGCGCGTGCGCCGATGGTAAGGTCGTGATGGTGGGCGACGGCATTAACGATGCCCCGGCGCTCGCCGTCGCCGATGTCGGCGTCTCTTTGGGGGCGCATGGTGCGGCGGCAAGCGCCGAAGCCGCCGACATCGTCCTGTTGGTCGACCGGCTCGACCGTCTTGTCGTGGCACTTGGTATCGCGCACCGTACGCGGCGTATCGCGCTGCACAGCGTTGCGCTCGGTATCGGCCTGTCGCTCACGGCGATGCTCGCCGCCACGCTCGGCTGGCTCCCTCCGCTTGCGGGCGCTGTGCTACAGGAGGTCATCGACGTCCTGGCCATCGCCAATGCCCTGCGTGCGCTAACAGCGGGCGCCAATGAAGCGGCGCCCCGCCTGCCGAAAAGCGACGCGCAGCGTCTTATCGCCGAGCATGCGGAATTGGCGCCTGTGATGAACCGCGTTCGCACCACGGCCGATGAGCTGGCCCATCTGCGACGAGACCAGGTCAAGTGCGCGTTGCAGGCGCTCCATCAGGCGTTGACCGAACTCGTCGTGCCGCATGAACGCCGCGACGATACCCAACGCTATCCTGACATTGCGCGCCTCCTCGGAGGCGACGACCCGCTGGCGGCGATGAGCGGCATGCATCGCGAGATCTTCCGGATGGTCGCCTTGCTGGGCCGGATCATCGCGGACATGCCGGCAAATGGCCCGAACGCACTCACCATACGGCAACTGCAGCGCCTGCTATACGGACTCGATGCCCTCATGCGTTTGCACTGCGCGCAGGAGGACGAGCTGTACTATGCGTGACGAACGTCGGCAACCGTCGGTTTCGCCGCAGGGTTGTGCGGGATGGCTTGCCGAGGCCTGGCGGACGCGGCAACCGTGGCACGCTTGATTTAATGCAATGCCTGGACTACGGTGGGGCCTATGCTATTCGTAGGAACGGAATGCGGAGCCTCCGGCACGACTGGCGTCGATCATGGAACCCCCTTCATCCTTGTTATCTCCTCAGGACGCTACCGAGCGTTGGCGTCGCATCCTTGTCGCGGTTGATCCACGCGGTGCGTCGCGCCAGGCCGTCGCGTATGCGACACGCTTGTGTTCGGCGTCCACCCACGTGCTGGTACTGGGCTTCTTCGAACATCCTTACGCCTATATGATGCCGCACTCTCGGACTCCGGCGGACGTGCACGCCGCCTTTGACGAGCTGCGGCACGATGAAGCGTCTGTGTTGAGTGACGCGAGCGGCGCGCTGGCGTGCACCGGCGCGAAGATCGAGACGCGGCTGCTCGGTCCGGCGCTCGGAAATCGTGAAATCGCCGCCGCGATCGCGCGGGTTGCGCAGGCATGGCGAGCCGATCTGATCGTTGTGGGCGCCGCACCGGCCCACGGTATCTTTGCGGCGCTGGCGACGAAAGTCTCTGTCGCGCTGTCACGCTATACTCATTGCGCAATTTTGATCGTTCCGGCCCATGCAGGCGAGGCGTGCTCGCATTCCCCGCAGCGCATACTATTTGGCATCGACGGCAGCGATGCCTCCCTTAACGCCTTGCGCGTGGGCATGTGGCTGGCCCCTCCCTACGCCGAACTGCTGGCCTTGTATATTGAGGACCGCGGCGTGGATCTGGCTGATGTACAACAATTCTTGCTTGAGCCGGCGTGTCGGGTTTCTCGAAGCGCGAAGGCGTTGAGGCGGGCAATGGCGCTCCTGTCGAAGCCCGGCAAAAACGTTCGCATCGAAACCCGCGTCTCGCACACGCGGCTGATGGAGGATGTCGCGCAGGCGATTGTCCGGGAGTCGCGGCAATGGGGTGCGGACCTTATCGTCACGGGCGCGCGCGATCGTCACGGGATGTTCGCATGGATCGATGGGCATGAGAACGAACGTCTGGCCCGGGCCGTCGACCGCCCCTTACTCGTCGTTCACGCTCACGGGGACGCGCGCACGCGCCCCTAGCGCCAGACCATTATGATCCGCTGAGCGGGCCGGCGGGGGCGCAGCACTCACTCAACGGTCAAACGGTCCTGCACCGCGCACACCCCCGGCGTGCTCATCGCGGCGCCCCGAACGGCTTCTTTTTCCGCAAGAGAATGAACCGTACCGTTCAGGAGCACCTCACCATTGCCCAGCAGGGCGATTTCCAGATGGCGTGCCTCACGCAGCGCCTGCCGGGAGAGTGCTGCCGCGATGTGCTCGACAATCTCCGCGCGATGCGGGGGGCACTTGACCTTAATGTCGTTGATCACGGCTTTGACGCCGCGCAGCGTGCGAATCGCGCTCTCCGCGTGCAGACGTTGCGTGTACAGCTCGACCTCCCCCGCGAGCGTGACCCAGCCGTCTTCAACCTGAACACGCAGGCTGCCCGCAGGCAGGCCCGCGTGCCACTTTAGAATGGCAAGTACCGCGCGGGCAATGTCGGCGTCGGAATGCTGGCCTTTGGTATCCGGTGACACCTCCAGCGACACAACGATCGCGCGCGCGCCAGCAACGCGTGCGGCAATACGCTCGGCCTCCCACTTTTCCAGCAGGCTCGCGACCTTGCCGCAAAGTGTAACGATGCCATCCTGGACCTGAACACCGATGTCGCTTGCGTGCACACTAGTGTCGCGGGCAAGCTCGTCCATAACGTCGCGCTGCAGTTGGGAATCGGTTTTCATCAGGTGCCTCCAAGAGTGGCGCAGTGTGCCAGTGTTGGCAATTTCCACGATAGCAGGTATGCCAGCGTTCGCTTGCGTCCATCTCCCGATGCTTGACTAACATCAAGCTGGCTGCCGTGCAGCGATCGACGGCAGTCGCGCTGCTTGCGACGCGGCACGGATTCGCAAAGCCTAGCCCTGCCCTCTGGGCTCACGGCGGCTCAGCGAAACACGAGTCAAGGCCGCCCCCCCGCTGACACGGTCCGCGATTGTCTCCGGTTCCAGACTGGTTCGAGCGACCAAGTGAATTTAGCGGATGCGAAGGCGCGTCAGCGCTCCCGCCAGCGAGTCAGCCACCACGCGACATATTGCGCTGGGCGCTTATCGCCAATGCCAAGCCACGTTTGATATGGATCAACGTTGCGCGTGAACGGTATGCCACTCTGGTTGATGGCAGCGACAATTTGCGCCGCGGCTCCGATCAGCGCTCTCAGACAGGAGGCAGTCATGTCAGACGTCGTCAAAGTCATAGAAATTCTCTCCGAATCGCCCAAAAGTTGGGAAGACGCAGCAAGCGAGGCGCTTAAAGTGGCGCAAAAGTCACTGCGCGAAGTCAAATCCCTCTACATCAAAGATTTCTCCGTAGAGGTCGATAATGGGAAAGTCGTGAATTACCGGATTGCTGCGAAGCTCAGTTTTAGGCTGGAGTAAGGGACGGCTAGCGAATAACGCGACAGCCGGGAGTTCCGTTGCGTCAGGCGCCGGCCAGGCAATTTTCTTGAGGTGATCGCGATGTCGTTGCTTCGACAACCGACATGTCGGTGATTCGCGATGTGCGGGCGAAGGGCGCGCCGCTCCGCAGCGTATGGGCAGGGCGTCGTGCGCGCACGCGGGTTAGAGCGGACACCTGGCTTCCCATACGGGCCGCCCGTCTGTAGCCAGTTTTACGCTCATGAAGAAGCCGGTCGGCGACGCCTGTCAAAGCTGTCATCTGATAGCGACCGGACATGCCCGGCGGGGGGGGGAGTCCAGGCAGCACTCGACACGAATGTCATTCTGTCATTCAGCTCACCCGCGCCCCAAACCTGCTTTGATCGAGCTCGCGCGCGAGCGCCAGACGGACGTCCAAGAGCACCCGCCTCTCGTCGGCGAACTCAACAGATACGGGGAAACTGTTCGCCGTTGAGCATGTCGAGTTCACGCGTGCCCCCGAGGGTGCGCAACAGTACCCGCGCATGGCCCGCGCCGCGATCGACGTGTCCGATGATTGCCGCTTGAGAATCGAAGCGGCGAAGGTGCGCGAGCGCCGCACTGGCGTGCTCGGTCGGCACGATCGCCGCGAAACGGCCTTCGTTGGCAACGTAAAGGGGATCGAGCCCCAGAATTTCACAAGCCCCGCGCACAACGTCGGAGATTGGGATTGCCCCCTCGTCCAACGCAATCGTTGCGCCAGCTATTTCTGCAATCTCGATCAAATTGGTTGCCAATCCCCCGCGTGTCAGATCGCGAAGGCAGTGAATCTCGATGTCAGCATCAATCATGCCAAGCGCTTGCGCCGCGAGTGGCGCGCAGTCGCTCACAATTTCCGTTTCAAAGCGTATCCCCTCGCGAAGCGCCAGAATCGCCATGCCATGCCGCCCCACATCGCCGCTAAGAATGACGGCATCACCAGGTTGCACCTGCTGCGGACCAATGGGTGAGCGCGCGCGAACCACCCCGACTCCCGTCGTGTTCACGTAAAGTCCATCGCCTTTTCCACGTTCCACCACCTTGGTGTCTCCCGTCACAATGCGAACCGCGCTTGCCGAGGCCGCAGCGCGCATCGACGCAATTACGCTACGCAGCACGTCGATCCTCAGGCCCTCCTCAATCACCAGTCCCACACTCAAATACCGGGGCTCGGCGCCGCACATGGCCAGATCGTTCACGGTGCCATGAATGGAGAGCGAGCCGATGTCTCCGCCAGGGAAGAAGAGTGGCCGGACTACATAAGAGTCGGTGGTGAAGGCGAGGCGCTCCGAGCCCGCTTCAAGCGCCAATGTCGCACCGTCGTGCGTCAGGTCTTCGGGCGCTGCGCCGAACGCCGGCCGAAAAATTTCGTCGATTAGCGCATGCGTGAGCCGGCCCCCGCTTCCGTGCGCGAGCTCAATGACGGCGGGTTCAGCGTGCGCCCCCGCATCAGCGCACACTGAGGGCGATGATCCGCTCATACTGCCCCCTGTTCGCCACCGTTCGGGGCGCTCACGGTACTGCGTTCGCGCACCGTCTGTGTGCGTCGATAGCGATAATATGCGGCGCAAACGCCCTCCGACGACACCATCGTCGGACCTAACGGGTGCTCCGGCGTACAACGCGTGCCAAACGCGGGGCAGTCAGCGGGGCGCTTGCGTGCGCGCAGTAGCTCGGCGGCAATGCACTCTGTGGGGCAGTCTGCCGGCATGATCCCTGACGTAAAACGTGCGAGCGCATCGAAGCGATGGTAGGCGGGTGCGAACCCCAGGCCACTTTCCGCAATCTCGCCCAGGCCGCGCCACGCTCGGGCCCGCACCGCAAATACCTTCATCATGGCCGCTTGCGCCGCGCGATTCCCCTCAGGATGCACCGCGCGATAATACGGATTTTCGACTTCGGCCCGGCGAGTTTCTAACTGCTTAATGCACAGATAGATGCCCTGCAATAGGTCGATTGGCTCGAATCCCGTCACCACGACCGGGACGTGAAAGCGTTGCGCAATCGCTTCGTATTCGCGGTATCCCATGACCGTACACACATGTCCCGCCGCGAGAATTCCTTGCACGCCGCTCGCCGCGTCGCTCAGAATCGCCTCGAGCGCCGGCGGCACGCGCACATGGGCGACCAGCAGAAAGAAGTTCTCCAGCCCCTCCCGTTCGGCTTGCAGTACGGCCATTGCGGTCGCTGGTGCAGTGGTTTCGAACCCGATGGCAAGGAACACGACGCAGCGGTGCGGCTCGTTGCGAGCGATCCTCAAGGCGTCGAGTGGCGAGTAGACAAACCGAACATCCGCGCCGGCGGCCCGAGCGTTCAGAAGGCTACCGTGTTCGCCCGGCACACGCAGCATGTCGCCGAAAGAACAGAGTGTCACTTCGCGGCGCTTCGCGATAGCGATTGCAGCATCGATGATCGCGGCCGGCGTCACACACACCGGACATCCGGGACCGTGCAGCAGCGTCACGCCGTCGGGCATCATTCGGTCAATGCCATATCGCACGATCGAATGGGTTTGGCTGCCGCAGATTTCCATGATCGTCCACGCACGCGTGGTGATCGCCGCAATTGCCCTCGCATACGACTGGGCCGCCTCCATGTCGCGCCAAGCGTCAAGATGCTTCATACCGCACCTCCCGGTAATTTCTGATCTGTGAGGTAAGCCAGTGTCTGTTCCGCTTGTCGTTCGTCGATCACCGCGATCGCGAAGCCCGCGTGCACCAGCACATAGTCGCCCGGCCGGGCTTTCGGCACATAGGCGAGATTGACCGGCATCACGACGCCACCGAACGCGACACGCCCCTGCCGAGTGAGCGGGTCGTCATCGTCGACGCTTAACAATTCTCCTGGTATGGCAAGGCACATTAGCGCGGCCCCTCCAGCATCGGTTGCGCCGCGAATGCGGCTTGGCCCACCGCAAGTCCGCCATCATTGGGCGGAATGCGCCGATGCTGCCAGACGTCGAAGCCGGCGGCTCGCAACCGGGCGACGGCCCCGCCCGTGAGTCGCGCGTTTTGAAAGCAGCCACCCGTGAGCAGCACGCGTCCGACGCCGACACGCTCAGCGACGTTGACGATCACCTGCGCTAACGCGTCATGAAACGCGGCCGCCAGCGCGGCGGGCGCCTCATGTCGCTGGCTCGCGCTTGCCAGTGCAGCGAGGGTGGGCCGCCAATCGGCAATCCACCGGCCCTGCTCTTCGCGCAACATCGCCGCTGCGAGCACATGTTCTGACTCGCCATTCGCAGCCGCGCTCTCGAGCGCGATGGCCGCCTCACCCTCGAAGCTCGATGTGGCGCAGATGCCGAGCATCGCGGCGGCCGCGTCGAACAGGCGCCCAGCGCTTGACGTCCAGGGGGAACGAAAACCACCAGACAGCAGGGTTTTGTAAATCTGTTGTTCGCTCGCGGACAAGTGGGCGATCGGTCTGAGTTCGGTCATCGTAAGCGCGACGTCGCCATACACGGCGAATAGCGCCCCGATAGCCGCCCGGTTCACCTCTCGCGCGGCCACCTCGCCTCCGGGTAAGCGAAACGGCTGCAGTTGGCCCACCTGGCGATAGCGGTTGCCTTGTACCCAAAGGAACTCGCCCCCCCAGATTGTGCCGTCACCGCCATATCCGCTCCCATCCCACGCCACGCCAAGCAGGGGCCCCTCCAGGTTGTTCTCAACCATACACGCGAGCACGTGCGCGAGATGATGCGGTACATGCTGAATGTTCGTGACGAGGCTGTGCCGCGCGAACCGCGAGCTCCAGTAATCAGGGTGCGCGTCGCATGCGGCACTTCGAGGCTCCGCACTGAATAGCGAAGTCATGGCCGCCACCGTTCGCGCGAACGCGGTGCGCGCGCCCGCCCCTTCCAGATCCCCGATATAGGGTCCAAGCACGACGTGCGAGCCCGACATAAGCGCGATTGCACTTTTCCCATGGCCGCCGAGCGCCAGACAGGTACCAGCATCGTCGCGCGTCTGATGGCCCGGCAAGCGCAGCGCGAGCGGCGCGTAGCCCCTCGCGTGGCGCAACACCGTCGCCTCTCCCGCGATCACGCGAGCGACTGAATCGTCGACCGGATTCGCAATCGGTCGGTCATGCACGAGAAAGCCGTCTGCCACGTCCGCGAGCTGCTCAATCGCCTCGAGGTTATCGGCCACGATCGGCTCGCCCCCGCGGTTGCCGCTGGTTGCAACGACCGCAAAGCCCAATTCGTGCATCAACAAATGATGCAGCGGCGTGTAGGGCAGCATGAGGCCTAACCATGCGTTCGCTGGTGCGACGCTCGGGGCGATCCCCTCACCTCGCGCACGCAAGATGACGATGGGGGCGGCCGTTGAACACAGAGTGCGACGTTCTTCATCACTGATCACTGCCAGTGTCTGCGCGTCTTCGTAGCAAGGCGCCATGATCGCAAATGGCTTTGAAGGGCGGTGCTTTCGCTCGCGTAAGCGGCGCACCGCATGATCGTTGCCCGCATCGACAAGAAGCTGATAGCCGCCAAGCCCCTTCATGGCGAGAATCGATCCACTGCGAATCGCATCGCCCGCCCGGCGCACGGCATCGTACCCAATGGCGCATTCTCGTCCTGCCGCATTAAGCAGTGTCAGTTGTGGCCCGCACGCCGGGCAAGCGTTCGTTTGCGCGTGAAACCGCCGCGAGCTCGGGTTGTCATATTCCGCCTGGCAAGCGGCACACATGGCGAAACCGCGCATCGTTGTACGCTCACGATCAAAGGGCACTCCCTCCATGATGGAGAACCGTGGGCCGCATTGCGCGCATGTTGTAAACGGGTAGCGATAGCGCCGATTGGACGCATCGAATATTTCGGCGACGCACTGCTCGCAGATCGCCATATCCGGCAGGACAACGCCGAGCTCACCCATGCCGGGAACGCTCGGGGCGATCATGAATTCGCGCCCTCCGCGCGGCGTTATCTCGTTGATCCGCCGTCCCGAAACGGCCGCGGGCGCCACCGTCTCGGTCTCGAGCCGTAGTGAAAAACGCTCGAGCGCTTGCAGTGCCCCCTCGACCTCGACTTCGACCCCATGCGCCGTGTTGCGCACAAAGCCGGAGAGTTCCTCGCTCACCGCGAGCCGGTGCACGAACGGGCGAAAGCCGACGCCCTGCACCGCGCCGGTGACTTCGATACGAAACCTGCGGCGCTGGCCGTATGCGGACGTGGGGAGAGCGCTTCGATTCATTACGTTCCCTCCGAGTCGTCGGGGAGTTCGAGATCGAGCCATTGCAACATTACATACTGCGCCTGGTCGTGAAGCATATCGTCTGAGCATTCGATATGGAGCCGTGTCGCTTCCACCGGTGTGCCACGCGCTTCTTTTTCGAAGTGCTCGCGAAAATGTTCGGGCGAAAATGGTGCGAGCGCCCCGATCCATACCTGTGCGCCCCGAATGCGGCGTGCTCCGGCACCACGTGCCGCGAGCACTATCCGCTCGACAAGTTCGCGCACGATTCCTGTCTCATGCATCGCCTGCTCCCTTGCAAGGGTCATCCCGAAGACGGCATGCTTGCGCGGCGACCCGTTCGACCACCGTGTGGGCCGCCGCATCCACCTCGGCGCTGAGCGGTCGCCCCAGCTCGAAACTCGCGCCTTCGATCGCATAGACGAAAATGGTCCGCGAAGCGATGCCGAGCGCCTGCGCAAGCGCGATCGCCTCTGCGAGTCCCAGCGAGTGCGCAGAGACGAACGTCACGGCGCTGCCGAGCCGGTCGTTGGCCAGATCGAGCAGCCGGACGCGCCCCGGTGAGCCGCGTGCCACTGACGCATCGATACAGATCAATGCGTCGATTCCCCGCATTTCGTCGATGAGCGTCAAGGCGTCGCCACCGTGCGTTCGAATCGATACGTCCGGGGGGAGTCGACCCACGAGCTTACGCGCGACAAGGCAACCGACGCCGTCGTCCGCACGATCCGGATTGCCGACGCCGATAATGCGGACCTTCTGCGATACGCACGAGCGTTTTGACCGACTCATAATCGATCCACCGCCAGTGTTAAAAAGTGGGCAGCACAGGAAATACAGGGGTCGTAGTTTCGAATGCTGCGCTCGCAATGTTCGCGGATCACATCGTCCGGCGCGTCGATAAGGGGCGTAGCGATTGCCGCCAGATCCGCTTCCATGCTCGCCTGGTTTTGCGAGGTCGGAGGCACAATGCGGGCGCTGCGGATAGCGCCATCGGCGGCGATGTCATATCGATGCCAGCAAATGCCCCGTGGCGCCTCGGTACAACCGTAGCCGATGGCTTCGCGAGGCTTGACCGGTACGGCCGCACGCGTCGGCGGCGCGTAGGCGGCAATAGCCTGAGCGCCTCATCGCACGCAAAGACGATCTCCAACGCTCGCACGACAATACTGCGGAACGGATTGCGGCAAACCGGACCGAGCTCCACCTCGCGCGCCAGCGCCCGTACTGCCTCGGGCAGACGCTCGAAGTTCATCGCGTAGCGCGCAAGTGGGCCAACGAGATAAGCGCTGCGTCGCCGAATAAATGACTGCAGCGCCGTCGAATACGGAACGTGACGCTCCACGAATTCCGTTTCATAAGCGCTGATCTCGATGTCGATATCCGCACTCGACACCAGGCGTCCCTCAATAAATGGGTACTCTTGTGGATGACACAGCGCAACGAATTCGTAGTCGCGTTCGAAGTCGGGAAACGGGAAAGCCGCGACCCAGCGAACCAACTCGACGGCCCGCTCGCGCGCGGCTTCGAGGCCTGCCGCGAAGGCGAGCAGTTCCGTACGCTCGGGGAGCCGATAGAATCCGCCCACCTTGACGTTTACCGGATGGATCTCGCGCCCGCCCAGCAGACGTATCAGCGCGTTGCCCGCCTGTTTTAGCGCAAGTCCATGCCGCACGATCTCACCGTGCACTTTGGCCATTGCAATGGCATCGGGATAGCCGAGGAAATCAGGCGCATGCAGCATGACCACGTGCAGCGCATGACTTTCGATCCACTCGCCGCAATAAAGCAGCCGTCGTAACGCGCGTAGCTGGTCTGGTAATCGTATGCCGAACGCGTTTTCGAGCGCGTGCACAGCGCTCATCTGATAGGCGACCGGGCAGATGCCGCAGATGCGCGCGACAATATCAGGCACCTCGGCGTACCCTCGTCCTTGCAACAGCGCTTCAAAAAGCCGCGGGGGTTCGAAGATGCTCAGTTTGGCCGAAGTCACGCGCCCACCACCAATCCGCAACTCGAGCGCACCCTCGCCCTCCACGCGGGCCATATAGTCAACGCGTATTGTCTTTGTCTTAGTCGCCATGCGCGTCAGCCTCCGATTTAAAGGGTTCCGCAGCGGCATTAAAGGAGCGAAAGGCGTGCGCGATCGTGCGCGGTGCGGCCCCCAGAGCCTGCCATTCGCGCGCGAGTGCCGCAGTGTTCGGCGTTTCCGAAGGCCCATAGCACCCGTAACATCCTCGCCGGAACTGGGGGCAGAGGGCACCGCACCCGGCGTGCGTCACCGGGCCGAGACAGGGGGTGCCCTGCACCATTACGCAGACGTGGGCGCGATGCTTGCACTCGATACAGACGCTATGTGCGGCGATCGCCGGCTTGCGGCCGGCCAAAAATGCCGAGATGACTTCGACGAGTTGCCTCGTGTTGATGGGACAGCCGCGCAGCTCGTAGTCGACGTTGACGTGAGCCGAGATTGGCGTGGAAGTCGCAAGCGTCTTGATGTACTCGGGCTTCGCGTAGACGGCACCGACCATTGCGTCTATGTCGGAGAAATTGCGTAGTGCCTGAATACCGCCGGCAGTGGCACAGGCGCCGATCGTCACCAGATGCCGGGACTGCCGGCGGACCTGCCGGATGCGCTGCGCGTCATGCTCGGTAGTGATCGATCCTTCGACGAGCGAGAGATCATAGGGACCGGGGCGCACGTCGCTCGATGCTTCGGGGAAGTTCACAATCTCGAGCGCGCTGGCGATGTCAAGCAGTTCATCCTCGCAGTCGAGCAACGATAGCTGACAGCCGTCGCAGGAAGCAAACTTCCAGACGGCCAGGCGGGGACGGTGTATCTTGCGCATGTCAGATTTCGGGCACGGCAAGCATATCGGCGATCTTCTCGTAACACATCACCGGGCCATCTTTGCACACGAACGCCGACGCGAACTGGCAATGTCCGCACAGGCCAATGGCACATTTCATGTTGCGCTCCATCGACAGATAGATGCGACGCGCCGGTAGCCCTCTGTCTTGCAGAGCATTGATCGAAAATCGCATCATCACTTCAGGCCCGCAGACGAACACGGTCGTGGCGCGCGTATCAAGCGCGACGCGTGCGATCAGCGTTGGCACCACCCCGACATGAGCGTGCCATCCGATATCCGCGTGATCGACGGTCACCTGGACATCGACGTTCACGCGTCTCGACCACCGCCTCAGTTCGCGGCAGAAGAGCATTTCCTTGGGGTGTCGGCAGCCAAAGAGTATCGACACGCGACCGTACCGGCGCCGATGCGCGAAGATGTCGAGAATCGCCGGGCGCAAGGGGGCCAGGCCGAGCCCGCCTGCGATGATAAGCACGTCAGTACCTATTGCCGCCTGCATTGGCCAGCCCCTACCGAATGGGCCTCGCACACCGACGCTCGCCCCCACCGCGAGCCGCGCGAGCGCGCCGCTCACGGCGCCGACATCGCGAATGGTGTGTATGAACGTATTGGCGTCAGCCGGATCGCCACTCACACTCACTGCGGCCTCGCCCACACCGAATGCGTAGAGCATGTTGAACTGCCCCGGGGTGAAGGTCGGCCGAACACCCGCGTGCGGTTTGAGTGCCAACGTGACGGTGTTTGCGAACTCCCGCTGTCGGCGCACGACATCGTAGCGCTGCGGTGTCTGCCCCGGTCCGGGCGCGTCTGCAGTGACGTTAGCGTTTCCCATAGACGTCCAGGAGTTGCAGGCGGGCTGCGTGAAGTCGTTTAGCGAGAATGGGCAGAAAGCGCGACATCATCTCGTAACCGAGACGGTAATCGCGCTCACACTTGCCGCGCAGGCAGGCGGTGTCAATGCTGATAGCCTGCGTCGGTTCGATGGCCCTCGCGTCGAATAGCCAGGAACACGGGGACATCGGTTCGCCCGCAAAGACAATTTCGCCCTCCTCCAATGTTGCAAACATGAATGGGGTTCCCCCGGGCTCAGCGATCTCTAGCGCGACCCTTCCGTGGCGGATCAGAAAGAACTTGTCGGCACCCTCGCATGCGCGATGGAGGCATTGCCCTGCATCGAATCGGCAATTGCGCGCGCAACCGTACAGCAGCCGCAACCGCTCTGGCGCCAGACCGGAGCAGAACGGATGCGCCGCCAGAATGTGTTCAAGCGTCTCCATCGCCTTGCGCGGACGCAGCCTCGAACTCGGCCTTCAGTGCCGCCACCTCCTCTGTGATATCGATTCCGACCGGGCACCACGTAATACATCGCCCGCAGCCAACGCAACCGGAAGTGCCGAATTGATCGATCCAGTTAGCAAGCTTGTGCGTTAGCCACTGACGATAGCGTGAGCTCGCGCTCGAGCGCACGCTGCCCCCGTGAAGATAAGAAAAATCAAGGGTAAAGCACGAGTCCCAACTACGTATGCGCTCGGCGTTTTCGCCAGAAATATCGCTGTGATCCTCGACTGTCGTGCAAAAACAGGTGGGGCAGACCATCGTGCAGTTGCCGCAGGTCAAGCACCGGTCTGCCACCGTCTTCCAGCGCGGAAGATGGGGATTGTTCTGGAGCAATTCTTTGATGCCCTCCGTCTGCATTGTGCGGCCCATCTGCGTCGCTGTCTGCTGGACCACGGCGTGTGCGGCGGCAACATGCTCTTGGGTCGCCGATTGGCGAGCAATTTGTGCAAGTACCGCGATTCCGGCTTCACTCCCTGCTTCGACGAGGATCGCGTCACGGAAGGCCGGGGTTAGTTCGGTCAGCGCTAGGTCGAAGCCGGCCTCGACGGCCGGACCGCACGCCAACGACACACAAAAACAGGTGCCGCCCGCATGAGAGCAATTGACGGCCACTACAAACATCTGTCGCCGACGCGATGCGTAAGAGGGATCGGCGAAGGGACCGTCGTGCAAAACCCGATCGTGCACCTGGATGGCATTCAATTCACATGCCCTGACACCCAAGAGAGCAAGTTTGCCCGGGGCCTCGTCGACCGGCGTGAAAATAACGCCATCACGGGTCTTGCGAGCGGAGAAGACGCGCGCGTTCGGCGGGTACAGAAAATGCTTCCATGAGTGGGGGCCAACGGCGAAGCCAAACAGTGCTCGGTCGCAGCGTCGCTTAAGCTGGTACCGTCCCGGCGCCTGGATGTCCGTCCATCCGATCGGCAGGTCGGTCACCCGAGAGACGTCACCGTAGACGATCGCATCGTCCTTCAGGGTCGGCCCCAGTACGCGGTATCCGTCGCGCGAGAGGACATCGATAACCGCCTGGATGCCCGTCGGAGCATCGATAATCGACCGTTCGACAATCGGTGAATGTTCCGTCAACATCGCTTCTTTGCAACCGACAAGAGGGACGTTCAAGGATTCAGCATGGTCGATCCTGTGCCTGCCGTATTGATATATGTCAAACGCAGAGCACTGGGTGTCACGGATCGGCGTATTGAGGCCATTTCGGGATCGGCGTATTTCTGCTGGCCGAACAACTGTCAGGAAATCCGACGGCGAGCATACTGCAAGGATGCGGCGGGGTTCTGTCGCGATAACGAAGTTACGCCGAAGCGAAGCCAGGGGCAGGTTGGTTTTTACGCGGCCAGTGCATAGAATTGCTCAGCAGGGGACGCACGGCGTCCCTTGGGGGCAAGCATTTGCCCCTTGCGAATCATGTGCATGGCCTCGATGCCGCCTAGGACAATGCGGGCACAACGGAAATTCTGGAAACCCAGCATCGGTCTGACGCGCCGTTTGATCGCGCGATGGTCCTGCTCGCCGAGGTTATTCAGATACTTGTTCTGGCGGATTTCGATGGGTATCTCGCGCTGGGCGCCCAGCGCCTGCAGCGCGGCGCGGTTCGCCCCGCTTTTGTTAACGGTGACGGTCTTCGGCGCGCCCCGCCCGGCGGTGGCTTTTTCGAGGAAACGACGTGCGGCGGCGGTATGACGGCGCGCGCACAACAGAGAGTCGATGGTGTGCCCCGCCGTGTCCACCGCCCGGTAGAGGTATTTCCACTGGCCTCTGACCTGAATATAGGTCTCGTCCATGCGCCAGCTCTCACCCACTGGGCGCAGGCGGCGACGTATCGCTTTCTCGAAAACCGGCAGCCACTTGATCACCCAGCGATGGATCGTCGAGTGGTCCACCGCCACGCCTCGTTCGGCCATCATTTCCTCCAGATCTCGCGAGCTCAGCGAACAGGCTACGCACACACTGCAACATAATCTCCAACGGGTAGTGCAACCGCTTCAGGACCTTGGCGATGCCTGCGGGCAAGGGCTTTTTCGGCGGTTTGGCTGCGCGCTTCATCGACTGGGTTCCCGGTGCTTGAAACTGTAGAATCTACTTGACTATCTTGCGACGGAACCCTATCGGGCGTACACCTGAAATGTGCGCCGTCCTCGCTCGTTGGCGCGGGGGGGTTGCGCGCTAGGCGGCCGCTGCTGGCGCGCCCGGTCGCGGCCCGGCAATGCGGGCCAAATCGTTGATGGGGCGGGATTTTTCGACAGGGGTAAGGGAAAAGGCGCGAATAAAAGCAGAAAAATGCCGCTATAGAGTATTGGAGTAATGTAACTATTCTGATGAGAACGGCTCTCATCTGCGTTCCCTTCACCGGCCACATGGGCGTGACGGCGCAGGGCGCGCCGGCGCCGTGGCTTTGGCGCCGCCCTGCCCAGTGCGCGGCCGGGTGAGCCAAGTGCGCCGGGCTGAGCGGTCCTCTGAGTGCCTCTGAGGGTCCCTCACGCCTGCCTTCAGGTCCTGGCCCAAAATGACGCCGCTGGCTTCGTGGCGGCCTCGCGTGACGATCGCCACCGCGGCGTTTTCGTGGGCACGCCCGCACAGCACAGGCTGCGGCCCCGCCGGGGTTGCCCCGTCATCGCGAGGCTTGTCACTGCCGGCTTGCGCGCCAGCGGCGGCGAGCCGGCAAGCGCCTCACGTGCCGGGCACCACGTGAGCCACCGCCGCAGCCCGTGCTGCCCGGTGGACCGCACCGCAAGGCGCGTGGATTCGGCGAACCGGATCAGAGATTTCGGTCGAACAGGACTGCCTGCTCAGACGTGCTTTCAGCGAGCAAACGTAACCGCTCTCGCCTCTCGGCGTCCGGCTCAAGCCGGTTCGCCCGCCAGAAGGCACGGGCGGCCTGCGGAAACATTTTGCTCTGGAGGTAAGCATGGCCGGCCGGCGCAGGCCGATTCACTCGCTCGAAGAGGGGCGCGGCCTGCAAGAAGTCTCCCCCCTCCGCATAGGCCACGGCGGCCGCCAAGTACGCACGCTCCCGCTGGTAAAGACCTGCGGCTGTCAGGAAGGCTTTGTTCCCCTTGTCTGTGGGCTCCCCCGCCGCCCTGAGGGCGAAGCCGAGCTGTGTGTAGGCGTCTGCGGCCTGCAAGAGCTCGTCCGCCGCCAAGTAGTGGCGGGCAGCCTGCGCGCAAGGGACTATAGCCCGCGCATACTGCCCCGCGAGCATATAGGCGTGTGTCGCCGCCGCGGGCAAACCATCTCCCATGAAGGCGTCTCCGGCCCATTCGTAGGCTTCTTCTGCCAGCTCTTTGTGCTCCTGTTCCACATCCTTGGCGTTTTCGTCCCGCGCGTGCTGCGCCACCGCCGCATGGGCTTCTGCGGCCATCAGGTAGTAGTGTGCGGCTGGCAGGGGCTGACGAACCTCTGTGCCGCCGATTGCGGCCCACCGGTAAACGGTTGCTGCGTTGTCATTGGCGTCTGAGGCCAACTTGGGGTCACCGAGTTCGGTGTAGAGGTCTGCGACGCTGCGCCAGACGTCGCCGGCCAAGCCGTGCCGGCCTGCCTTCGTGTTCGCCTCGGCGGCCTGCTGGTAGGCGGCTAGCGCCTTGCGGGGCTCACGCGCCCGTGTCGAGGCGAGGGCGGCCCACAGCCAGGCGTCGGCGGCCGGACCGGGCTGTTCCACGTCTGTGTAGGCTTGCGCAGCTCGCACATAGGCGGCGGCGGCCTGCGCGTACCGCCCCTTCTCTGGACGGGCGTCGGCGTCCGCCCTGACGGCGTGGGCAGCCCACAGGTGGGCGACGGCGGCCTGCCCGGGCTCACCCGCCCCCCGGTAGGCGTCGGCGGCCTTCTGGCAGATGTCCACCGCTTTCATAGGCTGATGCGTCTGCATATAGAGGTCGGCGGCCCGCAGGTAGGCGTCGCCGGCCACACCGGGCGCACCCGCCAACAGGTAGCCGTTTGCGGCAGTCAGGTAGGCGGCGGCGGCCTTCAGGCGCGCGTCCGCCGCCTTCAGGGGCTGAGACGTCTGCGTGTAGAGGTCGGCGGCTCTCAGGCAGACTTCGGCTGCCTTCAGAGGCTGAAAAGACCCCCGGTAGGCGTCAGCGGCCCCCAGGTAGGCTTCCGCGGCCAGATCGGGCTGGCCCGCCCGCGTGAAGAGGTCGGCTGCCTTTAAGTAGTCTCCGGCGGCCTGCGCACTGGCGTCCTCGGGCGTCCTATCGATGCTCCCTGCCAACAGGGGGGTGCCTGCCCGCTGGAAGTACAGGTGGCCAGCCAGACAATACGCATCGGCCTGCGCGAAGTATTGGCTGTCGGCGTGGGCGAAGTATTTGGAAAATGCGTTATCACCCTGACTGTTCTCAAGGCTTTGCAGCAACGCCTCCTGCCCGGTGGGCGTGAGACGCACGGCCAGCGTCCTGAGGGCCTCGTCGCGGTCGGGCTCAATCCACTGTGTCGTCTGGTTCCGTTGTGCGGCGAAGTCACACAGTATCAGGGAGGCAAGCGCGCGCCCGACCCCCTCGGGATCCACGCCGTCAAAGGTCTCAGGGGGAAAGATCGTCAGCGCCGACGCCTGCAGACCCTCATGAGCGGCGTTGACCATTGCCTTACGACGGAAGTCAATCGTAGCCAGTATCGCGCCAAGCGCCTCGGCGCACCCGCGCGGGACTTGACCGGCGTACCCCGTGGTCGGGGTCGATCCCGTCGGGGGAGCTGCGAAAAGTGCATCGGAAAGGGCCTCAGACATACAGGAGCAAAACCCATAGATACCATCGTCAGCCGCGCTGGGCTTGCGGATTCTGACCAAAACATGTGGCAACGGAGCAGCGCGTGCGCGGGATCAGTGAAACCGGCATGGCGCGCATGATCCCATACGGGCAGAAAGCTCCGGATATCCGGCATGCCGTAGCGCCCGCCGTGTAGAGCCGCGTCGAACCGCGGCTTGGGTATGTAGATATCTATTTGAGAATTGTTCTCATCGCCACCTCCCATTCACCGGCCGCGCGGGCGTGGCGGGGGCGCTCTCCCCTCACCGGCCCTTCTCTCTCGCCCGCACCCGGCGACGGGGGTGGCGCGCACACACACGACAACGGCGATGCCCCGTGCGATGGGCAAGCGCCATGCGCGTGGAGAGTCTGCAGGATCGCCAGTTTGGCCTATGTCGGACGCGCTAAAAACGTTAAGATTGCCGTCAATTTGCCGGGGTGCCGCGTCGTCGATGAGGAGGCGGCGAGTAATCGACCGCTTGCGCGGTGCCGACTGGTTTTCCATGTGGCTGCCGCTCTACCCCCTGTCAGAGTTCGAACGGAACTTGATAAAAGAGCGCGCCCGGGCCTGTCTAGCTACCGCCCGAGCCCGCAGCCGGGGCCGGTGACCGCAAGCCTAAGCTGAACGAGCAGCAGGTGCGCGAGATCAGGGCGCGGTTGCGCGCGCCGGACCTTCAGGTGGCCGAGGTGGCCACGCCGATATGGCGTGGTGCCGCCCTTTACAAACACGTTGGCGTGGTCGCGCCGCGCCAATGAGGATGAGATGGCATGCTCCAACAACTAGATACCGCTGATCGCGTCCGCCGCGACGTGGCTCCATGCATTGCCCAGAGGCGCAAGTCTGCGCTGGGTCAGTTCATGACGCCTGCGAGTGTGGCCCGCTTCATGGCGAGCCTGTTTCCCCCCAGTACCCTGCAGACCTGTCGCTTGCTGGACGCAGGCGCGGGTGTCGGTGCCCTCTCCTGCGCCTTCCTCGATCGCTGGCTTGCCGGTGGCTTCGGATTCGAGGCCGTCGAAGCGACGGCTTATGAAGTGGACGCGACGCTGCGCGCACACCTTAGCCAGCACCTGAGGAGTTACAGTCAGGTCAAGGCCGAAGTCCTCGCCGAGGATTACATCGAACGGGCAGCCGCCGAGGGTTTGCTCGATAAGGGCTACACTCACGCGATCCTCAATCCGCCCTACAAGAAGATCAACAGCCGATCAGCCCACCGGCTGGCGCTGCGCTCGATCGGTATTGAGACGGTGAACCTGTATTCGGCCTTCGTCGCGCTGGCCGTAGCCCAGGCCGCCCCGGGCGGCCAGATTGTGGCGATCCTTCCGCGCAGCTTTTGCAACGGGCCGTACTACCGCCCGTTCCGTCACTTCATTTTTGCGCGGGCAGCCATTTGCCACATGCACCTCTTCGGGGCGCGCAACAAGGCATTCAAGGACGATGAAGTGCTGCAAGAGAACGTCATCATCCGCCTTGAACGAGGCGGCCACCAAGGGCCCGTGACGATCACCACGTCGAGCGACGACAGTTTCACCGACCTCGTCACGCACGAGCACCCGTTCGAGCGAATCGTGTTCCCGGATGACCCCGAGCGGTTTATCCATGTACCCACCACAGCCGCGAAAAGCGCCATCGAGCTATCGTCAGCGGTGCGCTATTCGCTGGCGGATCTGGGCCTCAAGGTGTCGACCGGGCCCGTGGTGGATTTTCGCGTCAAAGCCCACTTGCGCGACATGCCCGAAGCAGGCACAGCGCCGCTGATCTACCCCGGGCATCTGCGCAGCGCCGGCACGGTGTGGCCGGTGCCAGGTTTGAAAAAGCCGAACGCGATCGTGCGCTGCGCCGAGACGGAAAAGTGGCTGTATCCCAACGGCTTCTACTGCCTGGTGCGCCGGTTCTCATCGAAAGAAGAGAAGCGTCGCGTAGTGGCGAGCGTGGTGGATCCGGCGACTTTTGGGGAACATACCAGGCTGGGCTTCGAGAACCACGTGAATCTCATTCACGAGAACAAGCGCGGCTTGCCGGAGTTGCTGGCCCGAGGGCTCGCCGTGTTCCTGAACAGCACCGCCGTTGACGAGAGCTTTCGCCGCTTCAACGGCCACACACAGGTCAACGCCACTGATCTCAAGCTGATGAAGTACCCAAACCGTGAGGCGCTGATCGGGCTGGGTACGTGGGCCAGGCAGCACAGCGAAATCACGCAGGAAATGATCGATGAACAACTCGCGAAATTGACCGCATGACCGACAAGAAGAATGACTATATCGAGGCCGCCCACCAGATCATCATTTCCCTGGGCTTACCTCGGGCACAGCAAAACGAGCGTTCGGCCCTCGCGCTGCTGGCCCTGCTGAACCTCACCCCAGACAAGAGGTGGGCAGATGCGGGAAACCCACTTGTCGGCATCACACCCATCATGGATTGGGCACGCGAACACTACGGCAAGATTTACGCGCCGAACACCCGCGAGACTTTCCGCCGCCAAACCATGCACCAGTTCTGCGACGCTGGCGTGGCGCTCTACAACCCGGATAAACCCGACCGTGCGGTCAACAGCCCGAAGGCCGTCTATCAAATCGAACCCGCCGCGCTCAAGCTGCTGCGCAGCTTTGGCAGCGAGCAGTGGCACGACAACCTCACCGCCTATCTGGCCGAGCGCGAAACGCTGGTGGCCAAGTACGCGAAGGCGCGCACGCAGACCCGCATCCCTGTTGAGGTTGCGCCGGGCCAGGCAATCACGCTCAGTCCTGGCGAACATAGCGAACTGATCCGGGCCATCATTGAGGACTTCGCGCCCCGCTTTGCGCCGGGTAGCGTGCTGGTCTATGCCGGGGACACCGGTGATAAATGGGGCTACTTCGACGCTGCGCTGCTGGCCGAGCTGGGCGTGAATGTGGACGCGCACGGCAAGATGCCCGATGTGGTGTTGCACTTCACCGAGAAAAATTGGCTGCTACTGGTGGAGTCCGTCACCAGTCACGGCCCGGTCGATGGCAAGCGCCACGCCGAACTCGCCAGACTCTTCGCGGATTCCAAAGCCGGGCTGGTGTTTGTGACGGCCTTCCCGAATCGCTCCGTCATGGGCCGATATCTCGGCGACATCGCATGGGAGACGGAGGTATGGGTGGCCGATGCGCCATCGCACCTGATTCACTTCAACGGTGTGCGCTTCCTCGGCCCCTACGCAAGCGAATAGCGTCCGGGGGCTAAGCGGTTTCGATACTTCCGTCTTTGTGCTCGCAGGTGCTCGACGTAGACGGTTCCTCACTGCCACCGCACCATCCCCTCAAGCTGCCATGTGGCCGACGTTGCGTGTACGTGCCATCGAGCCGGCCGCAACCGTCCACCCGGCGATAACCAGCGCCCCTTCCCAAGGCACCTCAGGCACTGCCGAAGGAGATCCCCCGATTCTGAGAGGGCGCCATTCGACATGCAGGGGAAAGCGCTCAGAGTTAGCGTTCGCCAACATTGTGACGTCAGGCAATTACACCGGACATCTTGCCGCCAGCTTGCGCATCGTGCGCAATGCGGCGAGCGCGTCGGCGGCCGCGCTCGTCAACGAACGTGCTGCGTCGTTCTTTTGAAGCAATGGATGCACCTGATGGGCCCTTGCTACCGGGGGCGGCGACAGATCAGAAGCCGACTGGAACAGCTCGCGGCTCGCGAACTGGTTCGGGGCGTGCGGCACGACCGATTCCGTTTGGCACTTCGCGGCACGCTCACGTTGAGCGATCGCAGCGCCCCGGAGTTGGGCAAGTTCATGCGCGCCGACCACGCGGAGCGTGCCCTGCTTAACCGACCGCATGAACGCGACCTGCCAGTTCGCCACGCTGCGGCGCACGACCCCTTCGGCAAGGTCCGTGATGGCCAGCGTGCGCCCGCCGTCGTCGACCACGCACTGGCGCAGCCCCGCGGCGTCGACGAAGACTTTCCCCAACGCGGCGCGCACAAACGCCTCGGCGCTGCGCGCTTCCGCGGCAACGACCTCCGCCCGGACTTTCTCGGCGGCTTTGGCGCGCAGGGCGTAGCCGAAGTCCACCGGCGACGCGAGCAGCTTGCGCAGGTAGTTGATCGGGCGGGCCGCCTTGGCGAGATGAGGCCAGGTGGCCTCGACAACCTCGGACAGGCGCTTGCCCTGCTCACGCGCCTCTCGCATCAGCCTGAAAATCAAATAGTCATGAAAACCCAAGGGGCGTAGACGCTCGAGGTCATGCGGGAGCTGGCCTGGTTGTCTCTTTTGCAAAGAGGTAGGGGAAAGATCCTTAGTTATAGCACCGTCTGCCACATTGGCAGACCGTACGTGAAAACATGGGGCCGCTTGGGGCGGAACGTCAGCGGGCGCCGGAGACGCTGCGGCATTCTCGGAAGTTTGGGGCTTATGGGCTTGGACGCTGGCCTCGCCGAGCTCGATGAGACCCAGAAGGATCGCGGCACGCGCGGACAGGTGCAAGTATGCGCGGCCAAACAGGCCGTGCGAGACGTAGCGGCGTTGGGCCGGGCGCTCGATAAGGCCGGCGGCTTCGAGATCGGTGAGACTGCGATAAAAGGTCCGCTCGGATTGCATGGCGCGCTCGCTCAGCAGTTCACGACGCGCGTAGATTTCCCCGTAGGGCTTTTTGGCGTCAACCGTACGGGCGAGGGCGGCTAGAACAGCGCGGGCGCGCGCAGGGATACCGTCGAGGCGACTGGCGCGGTGCACGGCGCGCAAGATCACCCAGGGCAGATTGGTGTTGTCGGACTCAAGTGGGGTCTCTTTTTTGGAGGCATGCAAAAGCCCCTCGCCAGCAACGCAGTGTCGCGCGATAACCATAGCAGCGTCATCCATATTGAAATGGATTTCAATCGCTTGACTGTCCGCTTCGATGCGCTACACTCAGGTCTGTCTGTAGGACCTTCCCGATTTGCCGTCGGGGAGTTGGTAGCGCAAGGAAGGGCAGCAAGCCCTGTTTTCTCAAAAGCCCTCGGTTTGCCGCCGAGGGCTTTTGTTTTGGGTTTTACCCGCTCAGACCGATGGGTTCAAGTTAATCTCCTAGGCCATATCAACTGTCTTCAAACTTTGAAGCCATTGAATTTAAAGGATTTATTTTTCCGCTTCAGCGTGACCGGTGCCTTCGGCGCCGGACTTGGACGTTTGGGTCCGTCGCTCTAATACCTCTTGGACGACCTTCATCACTGCTTGAGCTTCGACCTCCGATTGAAAGTCCAGCCGCACGACTTTGGCGGTTCTCCGGATTTGGCAATAGTTGCTACGTCCGGCCTTGATTTTCACGATCTCGGCAATGGGACGCGCGGCCGGCTGCGGGGCTGATCCAGCTTCCGCCAATGCGACAGCCCGTTTCTGATCGACGTCCCCTCTAGCAAGCTGCTCGATCGCCGCAATGACGCTCTCGCCCTTGCCGGCTCGCGTAAGCTTGGCAAATGTGGTGGCCGCGTCGCTGCCGAGCAGCGTTGGCGACGCGCGAAGCATCTCCAACACGGGGGCGGGGAGATCGCGAAACGCCATGAGATAGGAAATGGTCGATTCGGGCTTGCCCGAACGTTCAGCAATCTGCGCCTGCGTAATCCCAGGAAATTGATTTTGGAGCTCGGTAAAGCCCAAATATTTTTCAAAGTCGGTGAGCGGGGCCTGAAATAAATTCGCATAGAACGCCGCGACCGTGGGATTTTCGATGGTGTTCTTGCGCAGTACCCCGCGAATCGTGGGGCGCTCTAGTTCTCGATAAGCATCGGAGCGATGATGGCCGGACACGAGCTCAAACTCGCCGTCCGCACGAATATCGACCACGATCGGCTGGTTTAGCTCGTTGACACGCAGGTTTTCACGTAAATCCCGATAATCCTGCGCACTCATATACCGACGGCGGCCGGGGACCTCATGAAGCTTGTTTAGGGGGATGTCTATTCCGCTGTTGCCATCGCGCGTGGCCTGTTCGAGTTCCGCCTCCAGCGCGGCAATTTTGCGTTGATACTCCTGGGCTTCGAGCCGGAACGCGCCCAATTGCGCCGGCATTGTTGCAAGTGGTCGGTTCGCGGCCGTCTCGCGACGATCGGCAACGGTGGTTTGTGCCTTTTGCACCGATCCGCCCGTTTTCGCGCGCATGCGCTCTTCAAATTTGCTTGCCATGACTTACTCCGACTCGAGACGGAAATCTTGGCTCTGTAGAGCCTCGGTCCAGATGTCTTCGATCTGTTCTTCGATTTCATCGACCATACTGTCAAACGCATCCACCGTACGGTTGAACAGTGCGGCGCCCCCCTCGTAGGTACGAGATTCCAAGTCGTAAAGCGTCTTGAACTCAGCCATTGCTTTCTTTACGACGTTGCTTTCGAACAGTTCGGTGCGCCCGAGAAGTTCGGGGTACGTCTCCTGAATCCACGCGCTGACAATATTGGTGGAGGGAATATCTTTTCGCACCTTAGAGAGAAAAATCTTAATGAAACCGAACGTCTTTTTGACGTCCCGCTCGCTTGCCAAACTCTGGAAAAGGTCCGCGAACTGGCGGAAAAACGCCACGCTCGACGCGTAATCCAGCGTCTCAGGGGGGAGCGGGACAACGATCCCGTCGGCAGACAAAAAACAATTTGTCGCTAGATACGCCAGAGACGGGGGGGTATCAAATACGATCACGTCGTACTGAGCACGAAGCGCCGGCATGGCCCCCTCGAGCACTGACCAGTACTCAAAGTCCGGATGTTTCGACTGCTTACTCGGGAGAAAATAGTCCGCCCCGAACAGACTGGGACTGGCCAGCAAGAGGTCGAGATTATTCCAATATGACGGGATGATGGATTCGCTCAAATCCGGCTTGTCGCCGTACACAAATGGCATGACGGTCATTTCTTCGGTGACCTCGGCCGTTGGCACATAACCCATCAACGTGGTACTCGACGCCTGCGGATCGAGATCGACAAGAAGCACGCGGTGTCCGCGCAGCGTGAGCCCCTGCGCGATGCCCACCGCCGTGGTCGTTTTGCCCACGCCGCCCTTGAAATTGCCCACGGCGATGGCAACGCCTGGCACCCCTTCGGGGCGTCGCATATACGTACCGACGAGGCGAATGAACTGCTGGGCGTCCGCAAGCGAAAACTCACGGCTGCGGTTATTTCCCACCACATGGCCGACAGGGTATTCGCCGTTGGTGTTGCCGCGCGTGCAAAGGTACTGAACCCGGGTACGATCGATCTTGCAAATCTTGGCAAGGCGGGAACCGGTGACCATCGGCGCGACTTTGCGCGGGAACGGTTCCACGAGGTCGTCTCGTAGTTGCGCGAGGGCCGCCTCTGCACGGTCGGCAATGGCGACCAACTGTGCCAGGTCGATCCGGCGACGACGACGGGTGGGTTCCTTCAAGACCATGGCAGTTTCACCGTTTCCAAGGTTCATCACATTTTTCGCGTTTCAACATCCAACTGATGACGCGCCGATTTTCCGGCATCATACCGGGTAAACAAGGAAAACTAAAGGTTTTCGCGGCAGAATTCATCACATTTTTGAAAAATACCAGGGTAAGTGATGATTTGATCGTGGTTTACGCAACGGGCGGGGACAAGCGGTCACGACCCTTGGGCCAGTGGAAGGGCGGGTGAGTGAAACGAAGAGGGCGACGGCGGTTGCGCGAGCGGGTCCTGCCAGCGCTGATCCGGACAAAAGGTGTTGAGCGAACTCTACGTAAAACTAGGAAAATATAGCGATGTATATCAAAGTGAAGATATACTTTGCTATATCTTTATAGAAAACGTCGATCATGGATCCTGTTCGAAACCCTTTCTCGCCGGGGGCCGGCAGTCAGCCCCCCGAACTCGCTGGCCGGAAAACCATCATCGAGGACGCGCGCATCGCCATCGAACGCGTGCTGCTGGATAAGCCAGGCCGTTCGCAAATGTTTTTGGGCTTGCGGGGTGTGGGCAAAACCGTGCTGCTCAATGCGGTCGAGAAACTTGCGACAGAGCGGGGTCATATCACGTCTATGATTGAGGCACCGGAGAATAAATCGCTGGGTGAACAATTGTTACCCCGCATGCATCAGGTATTGCGCAAGTTGTCGGTCGTCGCCAACGGGAAGGCGAAAGCGCACGAGGCGCTGCGGGCGCTGCGATCCTTTGCCTCCGCCTTCAAGCTCCAATACGGAGATCTTTCCATAGCGGTCGATCCTGAAGCGGGGGTAGCCGACAGCGGAGCACTCGAAAATGACCTCCCCGAGCTGTTCGTGCGGATCGGCGAGGCGGCGAAAGCGGCGGGTAAAGCGTGGACCCTGCTCATTGACGAGGTCCAATACCTTAACGAGCGGGATCTTGCGGCCCTCATTGTCTCATTGCACAAAACCAACCAAGCGGGGCTGCCCGTGTTGTTCTTCGGCGCCGGCTTGCCTCAAGTCGCGGCGTTATCGGGGGAAGCCAAATCGTACGCCGAACGGCTGTTTCTGTACCCGGAAGTGGGCGCTTTACCCGAGCGCGATGCGAAGGATGCGATCCGGCAGCCCGTGAACGACGAGGGGGCCGACATTGACGAGGATGCGCTGAGTGAAATCTTCCTCAAAACTAAAGGCTACCCGTATTTTCTGCAGGAGTGGGGCCACCAGTCTTGGAATCTTGCGGGGGGCGAGCGCATTACCATCGACGACGCGAGGCAGGCCGAGACGACGACGCTCAAGCGCCTGGACGAAGGTTTTTTTAAGGTCCGGTTTGATCGGCTAACCCCGAAAGAGCGCGAGTATGTGATCGCTATGGCGCAATTGGGTGAGGGCCCTTACCGTTCCTCCGATGTGGCAGACGCGCTTGGTGAAACCCCGCAGAGCCTTGGACCACGCCGTGCACAGATCATCAGCAAAGGCATGATCTACAGTCCATCACATGGCGACATCGCATTTACAGTGCCGATGTTCAACGAATATTTGATGCGTAACCTATCCAGTCTCGACTAGGAGCGAGACTGGGGCGCCGACCTGATGGTGGAGTTCTACTCGATTAAGAACCAGTTCCTCGGCTCTCGGCCTTACGCCGCGTCAGAGGACATCGCGGCCATGGCTTCGGCGGGGGCGCTCGATGAAGCCAGCGTGGCATGAGCAGCACGTGCATAGCGCCATCGAGGCCGGACATAGCCTTGCGCGGTCGCAAAGCAGTCGCAGCCAAGGAGGGGGTGTCACACTGCTTATTTAAACGGCGTTTTTAACACAGGCCTGAGAAACGCACGAGCATCGTGGGCTGGCGATCAGCAACCCGCTTCTTTCTGGTGTCGGAATGCTAGGATGTAGACCGCATCGGCAGCCGCCTCGTGGCGGTACACGGCGACATAGCCGGAATCGCCGAAGGCAATCACAAGTTCGCGCAGCTCCGGCATTTCGGGGAATGGACGACCAATGTCAGGAGCTGTTTCCAGCAGCAGGAATTGCCGCTCGATGGCCTGACCCGCGCGCTTGGCAGCATCTGGGGCCTTAACGGCAAGGAAGCGGCGACATCGCTCCAAGCCCTGCGCCGCGCCCTCAGTGACGATTACTTGTGGCACTCAGGCACCGTCGTTTCATGTTCCGTGCCCCAGGTGTTTAACCAGGTGCGAACCTCTTGGCCTGTCAGGTGCCGACCGGTTTCCTGATAAGCCGCCCACGATGCCAAGGCTTCCTGCTTGAAGCTCTCGCGGGCTTCCTCACGCTCGACGTACTGCTGGATGGCCTCCAGCATGATCCAGTGGGGTGAGCGACGGCGCTGGGTAGCGAGCTGGTGGACGCGACCTTTCAGCGAATCGTCGATTTTGAGCGATGTTGCCATTTCGGCTCTCCTATCACTTGGTGATACCAAGTGATAATCTAGCGCTTCCTCCAATGTCCGTCAAATGATCGTTAGTCGGCCAAGCCGGACAATGTCCGGCAAAGGCTCGTCCGACGGGTTTCCGGACATTGAGATAGACGGACGCAATGACGGACAGGGCGGTAAATGGCATTGATCGGCTATGCTCGGGTATCGACGGCGGAGCAGGACACCGCCTTGCAGACGGATGCGCTTCGCAAGGCGGGCTGCGCGCGCGTTTTCGAGGACATGGCTTCCGGGGCCAAGGCTGAACGTCCCGGCTTGGCTGCCGCGCTCGCCTACCTGCGCGAGGGCGACGTGCTGACCGTGTGACGGTTGGATCGGCTCGGGCGCTCCCTGCCTCACCTGATTGAAACGATCGGCGCGCTGCAAGCGCGAGGCGTCGGCTTGCGTTCACTGACCGAAGCCATCGACACCACCACGCCGGGCGGGCGGCTCATTTTTCACGTGTTCGGCGCGCTGGGACAGTTTGAACGCGACTTGATTCGCGAGCGCACCCAGGCCGGATTGATGGCCGCCGCCGCTCGCGGGCGCAGGGGAGGGCGCAAGCCGGTCGTCACCGTCGACAAGTTGCAGCGCGCGCGCGCGTACATCGCCAATGGCCTGAACGTCCGGGAGGCCGCGACACGGCTCAATGTGAGCAAAACGGCGCTGTATGCGGCACTGCAATCGAGCCGAGCGGTGGATTTCCAAAAATGACAGCCACTTCACGCGCGGCGTTACGGCAATGGCTGCCAAGAGCGCTCGGATGACGGGGCGTTTCAACACCAGCACGGCGGCGGAGAATTCGTTTGCCACATCCTCGGGCCGATGCCCGCACGCGGTGACAACGAGTTGCTAGACTTTCTGAACGAGCATTTGCAGTGCATGTTTGCGAACTGTCGCGGTGATCGCCTCGCATATTGCCGGCTCTACCTCCCATCGATGCCAAAATAGTTGCATGTCAAGCGGGCAATTCGGCGCGAGGTCTACGAGCTCGCCAGAATCGATCGCAGTGCGGGACTGGACTTCAGGCACCAGACCATATCCAATCCCTTCGCGAATCATGTTATAGAGCATTTCCGCCGAAGGAACATAGTGTCGCGGAAATGAGTTGACGGCGAAACCGAAGTGGTTGGCAAGAAACATTTCGTGCAGTTCGTCCTTGCGATTGAAAAGTATGGCGTTGGTTTTCAAGACGCTCGGCATATCGAAGCCGTCTTTGAAGCGATGCTCAACAAGACTGCGCTTTGCGACGCAGCGATACCTCATTGCGCCGATGGATTCAGATACGAATCCCTTCTGCGAGGAGCTGTCTACTGATATACAACCCATCACCTCCCCGCGCTGCAGTAGAGCGGCCGTGTGCGCCTGATCGTCCACGACCACTTCTAACGCAACCCAATTTTTGGTCGTGAGTTCGGTAAGAACCGGGCGAAACCACGTCGCCAGTGAGTCCGCATTCACGCCAAGGGCGACGCGGATCGGCATATCGTCCCGTCTCTCGCCGCTGACAGTGAGCAACGTCTCCGCCTCTAACAATTCCAGAGCCTGGATATGGCGAAGCAGGTGACAGCCATCTTCAGTCAGAACCATCGGCCGGCTGCGAATTAACAGAACACACGACAACGATTCTTCCAGCGCGCGCACGCGTTGAGAGACGGCGCCGCGCGTCAATCTCAGATAGGAGGCCGCTTCTTCGAAGCTTTTGTGCCTGGCAACACTCGCGAACGCTTCCAGTTTCTCTCGATCAAACATGGTTCATCCCACTATACGATTGCATCAGCTGCTGTCCTGCCAGCCTCAGCGCGTGATCACTGGAGTGCCCCAAAAAGTTGTCCGCTTACCGGTTGATCGCCAATGTCGAGGGTTGGCGCTAAAGTAAACCCGTTCGTCCTGAACTTGAACTAGCGACCCGTTCCCGCGCCGGTCTTCTGAAGCTCAGTATTCGGTGACGGTTTTATTTGAGCGATAAGCAAAGGGATCGCTGCGAACAGCAATCCTGTTGCTAAAGAAATAGCATCCACGTGGTCGGTCAAGATCCGGAAAATTCCACAGACATATACAATTGTGGAGGACACAAAGCCCCCTATCATTGTTGCGAGCGCAACTCGCAGTGTCGGTCGCCTACTGCTCATCTGAACGAAGAGCAACAGTCCGACGCTCGAAATATAAACGATATTGAGGCCGACAATCGCTTGGACGATCGCTTGCCCTCGCATCGCGACGATCAACGCCAGTGTTAGGCCCAAGAATGAAAAGACTATCTGCCTTGTCCTTCCCCAGATCAAGCCGGAAGCCCGCCCCAAAATAGTGCCAGGGCCTGCAAAAACGCTGGCAAGGCCCGCCGCGATGGCGCGGGAAATCGCTCCGCCGGAACCCAGTGCCGCTGCGAGCATCGCCAGGAGCGCAAGGATAGAGACCGCCGACCCCGCGTGGGACACTGCGCTTGCCACAATGTATGGTATGACGCCTGCCTTGTCGCGTAACCGGGAAAGATAGCCTGCCCCCGCCCAAGCAATAACCGCAGCGGCCGGAAGAAATCCAGTCGCAATCAATGCTACTCCTGCGATGACGCTGCCGACGACAGCATCCAACGGGCGTCGCGCTGCAATCACAAATTGCTGGTAATCAGCCCCCGTAACGACAACAAACAGTATGGAGAATGTGATCGTGAGGCTATCTATCATTGGAAGCTGAGCTACGTCATGGCCAAACCGCGGAATCGAATGCAGGTATACAGGCAGCCCTCGCGCCTGAACAAGCGCATAGAAAATAATGATATTGGCACTCACAAGGCAAGTCGAAAAGATGGCCGACAATCCCTTTAAGCCTACCTGCGATGCAATGAGGATCGCGCCAGTCACGACCAGAACTGCAATGCGATGAGGAACGCCAAGAAGCGACAGTACAGCAGATCCCCCCAGAATCTGCGCGGCTAGCACGCCGGTCATCCAAACGATGGACATGAGCGCCACCCAAGACTCAACACGATTGCCGTAAGCTGCTCCTAAGACCTCCCACACCGGGCCGCCGACCCGCCATATTGGCCTTGCGAAACAGGCTAGCAGCCCCATCCCCGCGCCTGTCGCAATGGCGTAGAGGCTGCCGGTAGACAGCGTCAAGCAGCATGGCCGGTCAGCGACAACTATCTTGGCCGGTCAACGGGTGTAGTTGTCGCTGGTTAAGAGGCCATAGTTGTCGTTCCTCCTTCGCAATTGTCGTTAGGTAATTGACGCCGGCGGGCGCTTTGTTTGTCGCTGGCCTTACGACGGCGATAGCTTTCGACGTTGAGCTCGAAGATCGTCGAGTGATGGACGAGCCGGTCGATAGCGGCGATCGTCATGCCCGGATCAGGGAAGACATCGTTCCATCCAGAGAAGGGCTGGTTGGCCGTAATCAGCAGGCTTTTGCGCTCATATCTCTCGGCGATCAGCTCGAACAGCACGCTGGTTTCGGCCTGGTCCTTGCGAGCGTATGACAGGTCATCCAGGATGATGAGATCGAAGCGATCGAGCTTCGCGAGCGCGGACGGCAGTTGCAGGCTTTGGCGCGCGGCCTGGAGCTTCTGGACAAGTTCAGCGGTGCGCGTGAACAGCACGCGATAACCGGCGTCGATCAACGCATGACCGAGGGCTGAGCCCAAATGACTCTTGCCGCCGCCCGGCGGGCCGAACAGGAGAATTGTGGCGCCTTTCTCCAGCCAGGATTCTCCGGTGGCCAGCGCCGTAACATGCGCCTTCGAGACCATCGGCACCATGCCGAAGTCGAAGGTAGCAAGCGTCTTCGTCGGGTCCAGATGCGACTCGGTACGGTGCCGCTCAATGCGTCGTTTGGCGCGTTCGGCCAGTTCGTGCTCAAGCAGCGCCCCAAGCAATCGCGTAGCGGGCCAGCCTTCCTTGTCAGAGCGCTCAACGAACTCGGGCCATAGCCTGCCGATCGTCGGCAGGCGTAACTCGTTCAACATCAGGGCCAGACGGCCGTTGTCGTGGGCAGGGGCGTTCATGCTGCCACCTTGTCGAGAAGCTCGTCATAGAGCGCAACGGGCGGCATCTCGACCACCACCTCGGGACATAGGGCCTGACGCGGCGCGAATTCATTGCACAACTGCTTTAGATCGGGCAGCTCGCCTGCTGCGAGCAACGCATCAAGCCGTTCGGCCAATAACGCCTCAACGCCGTGGTGGCCCGCGAGTTCAAGCAGACCCACCATGGTCTTGCAGGCCTGCCGTTGCGTCAGTTGCGCCTCCAGCCGCTCCCAGGTCCGGCGGTAGGCCTCGCGAGGAAACAGTGCGTCACGAAACGCGAGCCCTTTGAACGCTTGTGGCTTGCGTCGCAGCGAGTCGATGAAGTGTCGGTAATCAAGCGCGTGGCGGTTGTCGGCGGCACGGGAGCCTCGCGGGGTGCTATGCACCAGTGCGCCGGACAGGTAGCAGTCGAGCCGGTCACCGTAGACCCGCACCTTCAAGCGGTGGCCGATCAGGCGCGACGGCGCACTGTAGAGGATCCCGCGCACGGTGAACGTGCTGCAGCGGGTCACGCGTGCCTCTTCCTCGACGAAGTCAGTGGTACGACGTTCAGGCAGATCCTGCAGCTGTGCGCGCTCGATGCGAAACGCTGCGGCGTTGCGCCGGTTTCGACGCATCACCACCTCGCGTACGAACTCATCGTAGGCAGGCCGGTCAGCGAAGTCACGATGGCCGCGAAGCATCAATGCCTGCTCGAGCGCTTCCTTCAGATACCGATGCGAGGATTCCACGCTGCCGTTCTCATGGCCCAGGCCGCGATTGTTGCGCGTGCCATTCATGCCGTAATGGTCGAGCAGCGCTGCGTAACGCGCCGTGAAGTCCTCCTGCTCCGTCAGGTTCTTGAAGGCGGCCGACAGGCTGTCAGATCGATGTTCACGGGGACAGCCGCCCGCCTGCCATAGCGCGTTCTGCAATCCGGCCGCGAGGGCTTCGAAACTCTCGCCCCCCTCAACCACGTTCGCGTACTCCCAGCGCGAGAACGCCAGCACGAAGTGATACAGCCGGTGACCGAACGGGGCGCCACCGATCGTCACGCACAGCTTGCTCATATCAGTGAAGTCCGACAGTCCGCGCACACCGGGCTGATGCTCCTGCGGGAAGAACACCTCTTGAGTGGGGCCCTCGAGAGCGCGCCACTGGCGAATACGCCGCTCCAGCGTGCGCCGCATACTATCGGGATAACGATCCGGGTGATCATCTTGCAGCTTGCGTAAGACCGTGATGCCCATCAGGTGGGGCGAGTTACGCAGCAGCGGCACGACTTCGCGGTCCCAGACGTCGACAAACGGATCGGGACGGGTCCGCCAGGAATGCCGCGGCTTCTGGGATGGCAAAGTGGCGTCACGTTCGATACGGCGTGCCGTACGCACGCTGATGCCGGTCTTGGCGGCCGCGACTTCCTGCGGGTGGTGTTTGCGCTTGTTCATGTAGAGACGAACCTGTTGGTCGGTAATGCGGGTTCCAGACATGAGCTGACCGCTTCCTCAAGCTTCGGTCAGTTCATCCTAAGCCCCGTCGACCCGGCGTCGCCGGTGGCTCGTCGTCTCCGGCGGCTACGCCGCCTCCAACGCCTCACCACCGGCCAAAACAATCGTCAACGACCGGCCAAGATAATTGTCGCCGCCCATGCCGGCCATCGCGGCGCTCAGCGCCATCTCCCCACTACCAAATAGAAATCCGACGCCGCAACTGGCGGAGATGAGCAGCACAGCAACGCGTACTGCGCCAAGCGAGCGTTCTGGCATGAGTGATTTCAAGCTTCAGGCATCCGCTGTGTCCGCCCACTCCCGGATCATCGCGCGGTTGCCCCGCGTGTAGCTGGAGCAGCGGTGCGCTTCGGCTCGATAGACGGGCAATACACCGATAGCGGTACTGGCCCGCGGCAGGTTGTAGTACGGTACATTGGGTAGCAGATGGTGCGTCAGATGGTACCCATTGTTATGCGGATGAATAAGGATCGCCAGCCCTGCCACCCAGCGGTCGTCCAAGCTTAAGTCCCGAGTAACAGAAAAAATTCCGCCGTATGGCAACCCATAGTGGTCGCACATTTCGCGGAAAGAGGTGATCGCGTGAAAAATCGTCGCGCGTGACAACCACCAGAGCACCGCGAAAAGCTCGATATAGCGTGAGCCACAAATGATGAAAAGCGCAAGCGAAACAACTGCCCACCAGCAGAGAATCGCAAACACGGTGAAAGGGCGCTGATGCCATTGACGCAGATCGCCCAAAAGGCTCCCGGACCACCTGTCTATCGAAAAAACAACTCGAAAGTACGCAAGTGTCCAGTGACGTCGCCATGTCCCGCCAATGTTGATGTGGTCGGGGTCGAGATGCTGATCGCCCACCATTCCATGATGCCGCGCGTGCATCCGACGATATGCGGCAAGGGATGAATAGGTTGCTGGAGCAAGCAATGCGTAAGCAAGTACGTCATTTCGCAACCTCCCAGGCACGAGGTTGCCGTGGGCGGCTTCGTGCAGCAAATTGCCCAGCGCGCGCTGGCGATTGCCGATCACCAGCAAGGCCAAGACGAAGCAGAAATTCGTATAGAAATGTTGAACGGCCACAACGCTTAGCAGAATCAGAATCCAGTCGAGTGCGATGTCGACGGCAGGTCTCCACCCGCACTTTCCGGTGAGATCGGCAAGCGAAATACCCTCTTGCTCCATCTGCTTCCTTAATCTCCGGATATCGTATGCAATTTTTCGTTGTTGCATAGCTTGAATTCAGACTATGTGGTTCACATGGTGCAGATTTTTCCAATCCGTGTTGCCGAATCTGACCCTTGTGATCGTAGCATCTTGGCCCGGCATATCAATATGCGTGCAAATTTTTTGCAGGCAGGGTAAAAATTCTGCTGGTGGACAGAACAGACCTCTCGCGCGAGACCCGTGAGCACGAGTAAGTTAAGCTCTGGCTTTTACTTGGCCTCGACCTCTTCCTGTCACTTTGCTCATTTCGTTCATGAAACCCACGCTGATCAACCCAGTGCGTGAATTGCCAAAGCTGCTTCGATTTATGCGACCGGAACTGTCGAGCAAACGATACGCATTCGCGTCGTTGCCGCCCGAAGCTGACCTGTCCACGGTCTCGCCGCTATGCTGCTTTGCAGAACAGGAGGGTGTCTCCGTCATCGTCGAGTATGCTCAGGCCATCGCAGCTAATATCCCGTGTCATCGTCAGATTTACAGGATGATCGTGCTCACAGTCTATTCAGACCTTAATTCTGTGGGATTTCTCGCGGCAATATCTCAAGCACTCGCGAACGAAGACGTTCCATGCAATGTCGTGTCAGCTCACTTCCACGATTACCTTTTCGTTCCCGATGAACTCGCGAACAACGCCATCCAATGTCTTGAGAACTTGTCAAAGAGTATTCGTTTCGCTGATACGTGAGGAAAACTGCCCAAGCATACTCTTCAACCTGCGGTTTCAGATGAATCGCCGCGGCTCGGCATCGATTGTTGTCATGCGAGCCCAACTCCCGGCAAGCAACGTCTCCATCGCCCCGAGAACGTCTCTGCCCAGGAGTCTGAGCCCAGTTCGCAGTACATTTGCCATGATCCGACACAGGTGCATGACGATTGTTGCTGGTCCGATCATTCGCCGAGTTCGCCGGACGCAGTTCACAGAAGCGCACAGAGATCGTTGCCAGGTCTGACTGTCTCACATACTTCGATACCGACGGCTGCATTCCGGAGCATGGAAGGTCTGCTGATTTCAGACTGCGCACCGAGGCCACAGGAACTATACGCTGCGACGCTCAGGGCGGCGTGGTGGTGAAGGACGCGCCACTCTGAGCCTTCATAGGTGCCCGGGGCGCATTACTGCTTGAGGTCCTGACTGTCGCGCTCGATACGCCCGCGCATCTTGGTCACAAAGGCCAACTGCTCGATGGTAGCCTCTACGGGGGCCGTGCACAGGAGGTATTTGAGAGGTTCGGCAGCCCCTTCGAGCCATTCGAAGAGCAACCGTTCTTGCGCACGTTTTTTGTTACTTCAAACATTGCGATGTGCGGCGTCGACACGTACGGCCGCGAAACGAGACTGCAGCGTTGCAATGCTCCCTTCTCGCCATGTGACGCTCTGGTAAGCATCGTCAGGCAACGCCATAGCCAGCGCCTTGAAGCTCATCAGTTCGCGACTAGCAGGCTGTTGAAATACCCCTCGCCGATGTGCGGCGGGGCCTTCGGATGTGGCGATGTGTCGGTTCGGTTCTTGACGATTTAATGCTGCGCGTCCCTAATTCGAGTGAACCCAATGCCATCGTCTCGCCAATTTGCGCCCCTATGCCGCCTTCGCAGCGAGCGTACGCATGCGAGTCAGGTTATAGGCCGCCTGCGTCAACACAAAGAGCTGTTCGATTCGCTCGCGGCCGCGATACATCGCTTGCCGAATTCGGCCTACCGTCTTGCCCCAGCCAAAGACCTGCTCGATGCACTTGCGCTTGCGCTGACTGATGGCGTAACCGGGCCAACGCGTTGTGCGCCCGTCGATTGCCGAGCCGCCGGCTCGGCCGTCGTTTTGCGCCACATGCGGCGTGACACGATTTTCGCGGCACGACGCCACAAAGCCTGCCGTGTCGTAGTTCTTGTCAGCGCCAACGGTGATGGGGCTGTCGGCAAGAAACGCCGCATCGGCGAGCATATGGGTCGCAGCGTCGCGCTCGGCCGTGCCGCTCGCCTGCGTGACCTGGGCGTTGACAACCAGGCCATGCCGGTTATCGGTCAGCACATGCCCCAAATAGCAAAGCACCGCGCCGGTGCCGCGACTCTTGCGAAACAAGCGCGCCTCGCTGTCCGTGCTCGATTCATGCGTCTCGTTGCTGCGTTTCTCGCCGTGCCAGTTCTCGCGCTGGCGACTGCCGCCCTCAGGCGGTGTGTCGTCGTCTGATTTGTCTTTGCGCACGAAGCTCTTGTGTCCCGCCCAAGCCTGAATCAGCGTGCCGTCCACGCTGAAATGCTCGCCCGAGAGGTGGCCACGCGCGTGCGCAGTCTCAACCGTTTCGTTAAACAAACTGACGATGACGTCGTGAACCAGCAAGCGCTCGCGGTTCTTACTGAACGTCGAGTGGTCCCACACGGCATCGTCCATCGCCAAGCCGACGAACCAGCGGAACAGCATGTTGTAGGAGATTTGCTCCATCAGCATGCGTTCGCTGCGAATTGAATACAGCACTTGCAGCAACAGCGCACGAATGAGCTTCTCAGGTGCGATGCTTGGCCGGCCGCCTTTCGCGTCGCTCTCGTACATGCGCCTAAACACGGGGTCCATGCGCTTGAGCGCGTCGTTCAGCCAGTTCCGAATCGGCCGCAACGGGTGGTTCGCTGGCACAAAGTTATCCAGCGTCGTCACTGTGAACATCGACTCGGTGTAGCTGTCCGCTCCGCGCATCGTTTCTGTCTCGGTGTTGTTCGGTTCTTCGTTTCAACGTTTACCCCTCCCGGCTGGATGACACGTGCGGGAGGTATTTCAACAGCCTGCTAGGGCCGCAGCGTAGTAATTTGGATGTCTTGCCACGTCCGCGCCACGGTTTGGCGGCAGCGGCGTGGCCCCCGGTGCCCACACGCTCGTGCTCGGCCGCACACCCACCGCATATAGCAAGCCTCAGCTCGGTGAACCCGTCACGCAGAATGGTTTCTTCTCCATAGCCGGCGTCGGCCAATAAGTCCTCAGCAGGGATATGCGCTTCGACGGCTCGTCGAAATTGCTTCAATGCAACCTGAGGCTTGGTTGCGAGAATGAGATCTCCCGGGATGCCCGCTATATGCTGGCGCGCCTCGTCCTCGGCCCACTCCCGCGGGCCAGTTAAAACGCCGTCGGCAGGCTGCAGCGCTTCTTGATCAGCGACAGACTGACGGCAACTTTGCGGTCGTCCTGCGTGCCTAAACTGTCGCGCAGCCCCCACCGAATGCCGGCTCTTTTTGCGGGTTCCCGTACCGTTCATGATCCTGTAAAGGCACGTCTCACCGGCAGCACGCTCTGAGAGGGTAGTACCCGCTCCCGCACGCGCCGCATCACCTCGGCGTCCGACCACTGTGCCTCCTCGACGAAATGATAAAGCGAGTGATGTATAGCGCGCGCGTGTTGGGGACTGAGGTGGGCCGCCATTGGTTCGGCACTTTTGCGTGTCAGCGTTGGAGAGAAAATGTTCCCGGGCGCAACTTTTTCTGCATCACGGCGAGTCGATGCGTTTCCCATGTAGTCTGATTCCTGAAGCCCGGTACAGCGCGGGCCTGCATCAAAGCCTGTTTGTCATAGATGACGACCTAACCCATGCCATGCCAGCGTTCCAGAACGCTGCCCCATTCGGGGCGAGGGCATGTACTGCGCGTGGTGGAAATGTGCAATCGTCGAGCCGCTGGCATAGCACCCGCCGGAAAAATGGTTGCATCGACATGATGACACTCTGAGCGCCGGGCATCGGGCTGGTGTTCTTCGCATCGAACACTATTTTCGATCTAAAGAGTCGCGCCGGGGACTCGGTGTGAGCCAGGACGCGCCATTTCACGAGGAAGGGAGCCGCTCATCGCGGCGCTGAGCAAAGAATTGGTTGTTTGTTTCGAGTTTCGTATCGCGACCCTATGACAGATTCCATGACAACAGCAGCCAGTAACAGCTTGAGCGGGCTCAGGGCGAAAGAGGACAACTATCATAAGTTCCTGACGAAAATCAGTGCCCACTTTCCAGAAGCGGCTCATTATCTGAACCATGAGCAGATGCAGTTTCTTGACCTCAAGGCCGTCCTTGCAGATCTTCAGCGAATTGAATTAGGCGGTTTCTCTCACGAAAATGTTGGAGGTCGTTACGGGCGTCAGCAACTAAATACCCCACGTGCATTGACCCGCAGCCACGGCTATCTTGCGCTCTCGCGCCTACTTCAACGCGAACGCCGTTGGTGCGGGAACGACGTGCTGTTCGACGCGCTTGCAGGGAACGGTACGTTTGACCGGGTAATGCAGGAGCTTGTCGTCGAGCGGCCGAAGTATGTCGGCAACGACGTATCGATCACGATGGTTCGCCAGGCACACCGCGACAACCGGCTTGTGTTCTATAGCGACCTTCGGACGCCGGTGCTACGAGATGGATTCGCGGACTACGCGGTGTCCGCGTACGGTACGCATCACGTGCCGCCCGACGTTCGTCAGGCGTTCGTGAACGCCGCTGCGCGCCGGCTGAAGGCTGGCGGCACGCTAGTTATCCAAGACTTCGTTGAGGGCCGCCCGACCGCCTGCTGGTACTCGGAATGCATCGCTCAGTTCCGGAGTTGCGGTCACAACTACCAGCACTTCACGCGCGGAGAACTCGGTGCGCTGCTCCTCGACGCAGGGCTCGCCAACGTGACCGAGCACATGATTTATGACCCGTTCGTGATGCCGGTGGAGCCGGGCAGCAGCGACGACGCGGCGCGCGGCCATTTCTACGCTTACCTAATCGAACTATTCGCTCTCGACAGGCTGGAGCGAATCGCCGCGCAAGAGCGCCTGTCAGGGCGGACGCTCGGAAATCTGATATTGCCGTACTTCGCTATGTCTGCGCAGGACATGGACGAAATCTCGCGTGAATCCGCGAACGTCGTCGCGGAAGCGCTGATCGAGCGTGTCCTGACGGTCAAGAACATCGACGGCGTGCGCTGTCTCGTTGCACCTCGTGTCGCGATCGCCGCCGTCGGCACGCGTCCTTTGCGTATCTCACAATTTCCACCATTATGACGACACATCACCTCGACACGCTGCGGCGTGATGGCTACGTGCTGATGCCGGGCGTACTCGGTGCCGCAGCGTTGCCCACCATCAAGACAGCAGCGAAGCATATTCTCGACGCCCACGGCAGCGATACGATGCGACCGAGCGATTTACTCGCTGATCCTGACCTAACTTCCGCGCTCTTCTCGACGCGCGTTCGTACGACCATTAGTGCGCTTTTTGGCCCGTCGCAGACACTGTACCTGTATCCGAACTTCACCATCCGCAACAACCTCTACATCAACTGGCACACTGACGATTTCTTCCTCGATGCGCCGCTCGAGAAGGCGTCTGCGCTGCCGTCGCTGTTCATGTTCAACGTATACCTGCAGGGGAACTCGCTCGACGCGGGTGGCGGGCTTGACGTCCAATCTGGCACGCACCGTCTGCCGAAAAGCGAACGGCAGGCACGCGCCCAAGCTGACGGGCCAGCGCCTGAACACTTCGTTGCGTCAGGCGCTGGCGACCTCATTGTGTTCGACTACCGAGTCGTACATCGCGGCACGATACCTGCTGGTACCGTACGCCCTGACCGGATGGCGCTGCAGTGGACGATGTCGACCTCCGACGACGTCGCAGCGGTATACCTCGCGTACTTGCAGATACGCGCGTCGCGCAAGCTCCATATCTCCGATTTCACTCGGCATCGCGCGCAGGAATTCTTCGACGATCTGCCGCACATCCGCGCGCCTGCGTTGATCGAACGTTTCAGCCCAGCATTCTTCGATAGCCAGCTACGCTTCGCCGACATGGCCACCTACCTCCGGGAGGAGCCCCGATGAATCTCGCGCGTTACATCTTGCGGGCGTTGCATCAGGAAGGCATCGATTACTTTTTCATGGTTCCTGGCAAGCTGATCAATCCTTTCATGTCGTGTTATGCGCGCGACTACTGTGAGGCAATCCAGCCGGTCGTCGCGGCCTTCGAGGGGGGCGCGGCCATGATGGCGGACGGTTATGCGCGGGCATCTGGACGTTTTGGGGTAGCGATCATGCTTGATGGCCCTGGCGTGGCGAATGCAGTCGGAGCCCTCGCCAATGCGTTCGCCGATGGTTACCCCGTACTCTTGCTCGCTGGGCAGATTCCGCAGCACTACGAGATGATGGGCGCACTGCAGGATTCAACTCAATCGGGCCTGAATCTCGCGGCCGTGCTCGCCCCGCTGACGCGCCATTCGTTCCATGTCCGCCATGTTGAGAACGGTTCACGCTATCTACGCGAAGTCGTAAAGGGAATGTATGCACCGGACGCCGCGCCCGCCTATCTCGCGATTGCGAAAGACGTGCTACTGCAGGAGCCGGTAGACACCTACCGACCGATCGGCGAGACGCTCAAGCGCCCGCACATTGCCGACGTCGAGGCGATCTGCGCGTTCGTCGATATGCTCGAACCGGACAGCCGGATCGCGATCCTCGCTGGCGGACGCGCGAACCGCCCGGTCGTGACGACCAAGCTGATTGCGCTGTCAGAGCGCGATCAAATTCCGGTCGCCGCAACGGTCAGTTCCAAGGGGGTGTTCCCGGAAACTCATCCGCACTATCTCGGCGTCTATGGCTATTCCGGCCACCGTCGCGCGCTCGATACACTGCTGGGCGATCCGCCTGACGTGCTGATCCTGCTCGGTTTTGACACAACGCAATGGACGACCCTCGTCTGGGAGCGCGGCATCAAGCCCGCGAAGTATCTGCTGCAGGTCGGTACGAAACCAAGCGACCTCGATTTCATCCTTCAGGCCGATGGCGCGATCGTAGCTGACGAGGAGGTGTTCCTTGACACGCTACTGCAGAGCAATGCGTTAGCACCGATGCGTCAAGCAGGCGTGCTCTACATCGAACGCAGTGGAAAAAGCCCGCTATTCTATGATTATGATGCGGTTGACGATGACAAGCTACATCCGGCAGATGCAATCACCGCGATTCATGCGCAGTTCAGTGAGCGCATCTGCGTCGTCGATTCCGGTAATCACCGTTCGTTCGCGACCCACTACTGGTTGTCACCGCGCGCCCAATGTTTTTTTTCTGCGAACACAATCTGCTCGATGGGGTGGGCGATACCGGCATCGATCGGCATCCATCTGGCGCGGCGAGAGCCGTGTGTGGTGATCACCGGCGATGGTTGCATGCTGATGCATGGCACGGAAATCCAGACCGCAGTTCGATACCACGCGGACATCGTTTACATCGTCTTCAATAACGCGTATTACGGCGCGACCTACTTCAACAACCGGAACAATATCGCCGAGATGAGCCAGTTGCCGACGCACGATTGGGTCAAGTTTGCGGAAGCATTCGGTGCGCGGGCGAAGCGGGTGTCTACGCTGCATGAACTGCAGAAAACGCTGGATGAAATCCGTGACCAACCCGGGCCGTTTGTGATTGACTTGATCTGCAGCCATCTACCTGACACGCCTGCCAGCGAATACAAGACGCGCGTGCGCCACGCCGAGGTGCTGTGAATGCCTGAGAACCGCACGTCATCCAAGACCGCGATCTTTCTTTCGTGCTTCCTACTGGTCACGGGACTGACGGCGGTCGATTTCTTTAACCCGTCACTGCCATACATGATGACGGATCTGCACGCGAGCCAGACGGAGATCAAAAGCCTAATCGTCGTCTACATGCTGGTGCTCGGCGTCGCGCAGTTTTTCTATGGCTCGTTCAGCGACCACTTCGGTCGGCGGCCGGCCGTCATTTTATCGTTCGGGGTCGCCGCGCTCGGCCTCGCAGTTTCCGCGTACGTGCACAACATCACAGCGCTTTACGTGGCGCGCGCGCTAACCGCGTTCGGCACGGCCGGCTGCACCGTAATCTCGCGCGCGGTGATCGTTGACATAATCTTCGACGAGCAGGCGATCAAGAAGGCGTTTTCATACTTCGCGATGGCCAGCCAGATCTCGCCGTCGCTCGCGCCTCTCGCGGGCGCCTACATCCAGCAGCACTTCGGCTGGCGCTGGTCGTTCGTGACGCTCGCCGCGCTGATGGTGGCGGCATGGCTCGCGCTGCTGATCTGGATGCCGGAAACGCACGAACCGCCGCCAAAGCGGCAAACAGTGTCGTCCTTTCTCTCGCCCTACGTCGAGTTGGCCACCGATTTCCGCTTTATGGCGTTCAGCCTATCGTCAGCGCTCGTGTTCGTGTTTACGATCGGCTACTACACGGCGTCGCCATTCGCGTTCCACGCGCTCGGCTACGCGCCGGTCCAGAACAGTCTTTTCTATCTCGCCTACTCGGGCGCGATTCTCGCGGGCTCATGGGCGATGGGCAATATTCTCGTGAAGGTTCCGTCGGTCCGACTCTACCTCGGCACGATCGTCTATTACCTCGCCGTTTGTGCACTGTTCCGGTGGCTCAGCGTCGACACGAGTGGCTGGATGATCGCCGCGCTCTCGTTCATGATCGGCTTCGGATCAGGCGTCGCTGCCCCACTCACGCTTGTCCTTAGCATGAGCATCATCGAAAAGCATCGAGGCGCGGCGAGTGCGCTGCAGGGCGCGATAAAAATGTTTTTCACAGGGGTATCCATGACGCTTTTTTATTTAACCCAAGTGACGTCTTTCTCGTCGCTAATTGACGTTTTTCTGGTAGTTGCGGCGCTACTTGCGAGCCTCTTCGTCACTAACGTAATTCGCGCGGAGGCTAAAAAATATTTAGCGTCTTCATTAAAAGATTAAACAGAGAAAAAATGTTGTTTTTTTTCATTATTGCTAGCGCTTCACGCCGCAGCGCAACCACCATCACCGGGTCAGCCGTATCCCGACGATAGTAATAGCCTCCAAAGTGCGTCGCAACGATAATCATATTAAATAGTAGTACATAGTAAACATCCTAGGCCAACAGCGAGCGAGGAGCGGCTGACCTAGCATTTTTCTGATGCAATTCACAATTGGGTGAACGCTATGAAAGAGCATGGAACTCGGAAACAGGGACAGGGGAAAAATCGATCTTCCCCCCAGTGACAAAGTCGACAGGGTGCTCGAACTGACGGTGAACTTGCTGGTCGTCGCCTTCGTGTTGCTTCCCGGGTTGGCCAATGCCCAAAGCGCCGGCGGTGGCGCATTCGACGGCATTACGCAATTCCTGA